>NZ_JBIVUV010000002.1:114769-128919 GCF_044768525.1 Streptomyces sp. NPDC091287 | reverse complement strand
CCTCAACTCTCTCGCCGACTACCTCACCAAGGTCGGAACCACCGGCCAGAAAACAGAGCAGAACTAACCCTCAGGATTTCTGGCGCATCACACTAGCCAGGAAGGCTTGAACCGCTCTTGATCACGCTGCGAGGGCTGGTCTGCCGCCCCATCGGATGCCCTTCTCGCTGCGGATGCGGGAGCGTTCTCGGCGTTGTGCGGCGAGTACGTCGGGGTGGCGTGCGTAGGGGGCTGACGTCCCGGCCGGGCGCTTCGCCGTGCCGACCCACCATGCGGCAACACCCATGGCCGTACCGACGTGCACGGTTCGGGGGCGGCGTCCGTGCACCGACCCTGAGCGCCCCCCCCGCCCGCCCCGGATAAACCCCTGACAGAGGCACCACGGCGGCGACAGCGCACCTAGCGTGACGAGGGTGCCCCGGCCGGGTCCGCACGCCTGGAACAACCGCTCTCTTCACGAGGAGGATCCATGCTGTTCAGGGGGAGATCCGCACTGCGGGGCATCGCCGCGCGGGGCACGGCCATGGCCGCGGGAGTCGTCATGGCCGTCACCACCGGCCTGGCCGCCGCTCCCGTGGTTCAGGCGTCGCCGCCTGCCGCCGAGTCGCTGCGATGGGCACCGTGTGACGCCGCGACGAAGCCGGGAGCCGAGTGCGCCACCCTTTCGGTGCCGGTGGACTGGGCCCGTCCTGACGGGCCGAAACTTGACCTGGCCGTGGCCCGCCGCCAGGCCACCGAACCCGGCGCACGCGTTGGCTCGATGGTGTTCGGCCCCGGCGGGCCGGGCGATTCGGGTGTAGCGATGGTGGTCGGGAACATCAGCCGGTTCAGCCCCGAGGTCCGCCGCAGCTTCGACATCGTCAGCTTCGACCCGCGTGGTGTGGGCGGCAGCAACCCGGTGGACTGCTCCAGCGACCTGCTTGCCGAGCGGCCGTCGCCGGAGCTGAGGAGCCAGGCGGACTTCGACGCCACCATGGCGTACAACGAGCGGCTCCGCGCCGATTGCCGGGCCCGTACCGGCCCGGTGTTCGACCACCTCGACACGGCCCAGACGGTCCGGGACCTGGACGCTCTCCGGGCCGCCCTCGGCGAGCGGAAGCTGACCTTCCACGGCAGTTCGTACGGCACGCTGCTCGGGGCACAGTACGCCGAGACGTACCCGCGCCGCGTGCGCGCGATGGTGCTGGAGAGCGTCATGGACCACAGCGTCCCGACCACCCGTGACTTCCTGCGGTCCGAGGCGGCCACGGCGGATGATTCCTTCCGGGAGTTCGTGAAGTGGTGTGATGGCGCTGTCGGCTGCGCGTTGCGCGGTCGCGACGTCCGAGCCGTCTGGCGCGGCCTGTTGGACCGGGCCGGGCGTGGCCAGTTGGAGAACCCCGCGAAGCCGGGCACCGCGTTGTCCTCGTCGTACCTGGTCAACAGAATCGCGTTCCGGAAGTTCTACTCGGCCGACTACGCGGGCTTGGCCACGGAGATCGCGCGTATGGACGCGAGTGCGCCACTGCCCCCGTCGCCCACCTCGGTGGTGCCGTTGCCTCTCGCCACCCCGGTCTTCTGCTCCGACTGGCGCCTGCCGGTGCGCGACTACCAGGAGTACGCCTCGCTCGTCTCCCTGATGAACAGGACCGCGCCCGACCTGCCCTACCTGCTGCCGATCCACATGACAGCGGCGTGCCTGGGCGCTCCGACCGCCAACCCGCAGCACCGCCTGCGCGTACACGGTGCACCACCGATCCTGCTGTCCAACGCGCTGCACGACCCCGCCACCGGGTACGACTGGGCGGTCTCGGTGGCCCGCCAACTCGGCCGCAGCGGCGTGCTCCTCACCTACGAGGGCCACGGTCATGGCAGCATCACTAGCGGCCCCTGCATGAAAGACGCGGTGGACAGCTACCTCACGGACCTGGCAGTCCCGGCACGGGGCACGAGCTGCCCCGCGGTGTCTCTCTGACAGCTCGCCGATCCGGATCCGTCTGTGAGGCGGATCCGGTAGGAAGGCGGTGGTGACGCGTTCGGGCCTTGGCCGACCGCGACCGTCCAACCACTCGTGCGGAGACGGCCCGGAAAACCTGTGGTGCGGTAGCCGTAGGGCCAGGACACTGAGCGATCATGCCTCCCAAAGCCGCGACCGGCCCGCTGTGTACGCGTGATTCGCTCGCCTCGGACCTGCGGGCGCTTGGCCTGAAGTCGGGTGAAACGCTCCTGGTGCACTCCTCCCTCAGTTCGCTCGGCTGGGTCTGCGGCGGTCCCCTTGCCGTCGTCATGGCCCTGCTCGATGTTCTCGGCGACGAGGGAACCCTGGTCGTACCGACGCACTCGGGAAACAACTCGGATCCGGCGGGCTGGGGTAACCGGCCCGTGCCCGAGGCCTGGTGGGCGGACATCCGTGCGGCGATGCCGCCCTTCGACGCGCGCATCACACCCACCCTTGGCGTCGGTGTGGTCCCGGAGACCGTCCGGACCTGGCCGGGCGCACTCCGCAGCCGCCATCCGCAGACGTCCTTCGCCGCCGTCGGGCCGCGTGCCGCCGACATCGTGGACGGCCACGCGCTCGACTGCCGGCTCGGCGAACGAAGCCCCCTCGCACGGCTCGAGGAGCACGGAGCGCGGATCCTGCTCCTGGGCACGGACTTCGCGTCGTGTACGGCGTTTCACCTTGCCGAATACCGGATTCCAGGGCTCAAGGTCGACAACTCCTTCGCGGTCATGACCGCCCAGGGCCGCCGTTGGATGACGGTGCGCGACACCGCGGTCTCCGACGACCGCTTCGATGAGCTGGGGGCGGCCTTCGAGAGGGACAACACGGTGGTCAGAGGAGAAGTCGGCGGTGCTGTGGGCCACTTGTTCGGACTGGCTGAAGCGGTTGCCTACGCCGAGGGGTGGCTCGCCGGGCATCGGCCGCGTGCCGCCAGGGTCTGACCACCGCGTTCCTCGTCACCCGGTTCGTGGAACACTCCGGCAGGTGTCTCACTGGATAAGCTGGATATCTCCGCGCCGCCTGGGTGCCACCGCCGCCCTGTACGCCGTCTTCGTCTGCGGTTGGTACCTCGGTCAGCCTCTCCCCCATGTCGGCTGCCACGATGAACCGCCTGCTGCGTTCGATGAGCCGATGACGATCGGGGAACCCGGGGACTTCTCCGACGGCTTCACCCGCGCGGCCCGCGACATCGGGCACGTCGTCACCTCCGATCTCGTCTCGACCAGCGTGATCGCCCAGTGCGACCCGTATACCGCCGACCCCCGCCTCGTCGCCTGGATCGTCGGCGACTGGCGCTGAAGGGGAGACTGGGGAGCCCTCTCACCCGAAGGTTCGACGGGGCAGGCTCAGTCCGTACGCGCCTGCATCGCCGCCCGGTACGACCGCAGATCGCTGCGCCGGACCTGGCGCACCCCCGCGAGGTCCTCGGGCGCCTCGGAGTGGCGGCCCGGGGCCCTGTCGGGGGCGTCGGCCGCCGCCGGGCCGCGGAGCCGGTGCCAGGGCTGGCGTGGCAGCCAGAGGAGCCCGTACAGCCAGCGCCGCACCAGCAGGCGGAATCCCGGCCTCCCCGCGTCGGGCAGCCGGATCACCCGGACCCCCATGATCAGCTTTCCGGCGCTCGCCCGGACGGCCATTGTCAGCAGCACCTGGTTGGCGAACGACAGCGTGACCAACTGGACGGCCAGCAGGGCGACCGCGTGCCCCGTCCCGCCCGAGTTCAGGCAGGACCGCACCAGGAGTCCGACGGCCAGCAGGCACAGGTAGCTGTCGAGGCCGACCGCCAGGTAGCGCCGCATGTCGCCCGTGCCCTTGGGAACGCGCGGCTGCCCCCGGGGCGCGGGGGCGGGATACGCCGAGCGGGCGTACGCCGGATACGCCGCCCGAGGGAGCGAGTCGCCGTACGGCGGGCCCGGTGCCGCGGGCGGGGCCGGCCGGGGCCGAGCGGTGCCGCTTCCGGTCCGGCGCGCGCCGTACAGCGCCCGTAATTCGTCAGGAGGCTGTCCTCTTCGACGCCCCTGCGGCTTCGTCATGGGGGCATCATGACTGATCGTCAGGCGGGGTGTCCCCGTTCCTGACGGGTAACTCCGGTGCCCCGGCGTTGTTTTCAGGGGGACATTACGGTTGCCTTCCACCGGCCGCACGCGCGCGCCTTTCCCGCGGCCCGGTCCATGGCCCTGCTCGCTCCCGGTCCGCGCCGTCCGCCCGCTCGCGGGCGCGGGGTGCAGCCTGCTGTACCCCGATACGGGGGCCCGCTCCCTCCTCACGGGGCGCCCCGGCCGACAGGCTGGACGCATCACCGACCACGGAGGCATCCCGTCATGAAGTCCTTGCTCTGGCTCGTCCTGTCCGCCGCGCTCGTCGCCAACGTCTTTCTCAGTTTCGCGGTCGACAGGAACGGCCTCGAAGTAGCCCTGAGCGTCGTCTCGGGCGTGGTCGTGCTCGCCTCCGGGGCCGGGCTCTGGATGCTGCGAGACTCACGCGAGAGCCGATCCGGAATGTGACCTTGACCACTCGGGGGGCGGGGCAGGGCCCGTGGGTCCGAGCCGCGCGGGCCGCTCGGAACGCTGGATCGGGCCTGATCAGGGGGCCTGTGCGACGGTCCGGGCGCTGATCAAAACGGCTGATCATGGCCAATATATGGATGGTCCTCGAAGATCATCGGGCCGCACGGGAGAATCGGACCGTACGACGGTCCTGCGCATCACCCTGCCGGGCGTCGGCCGCGTGGTCCTCCCGGGAAGGAGTCCATGGGGCTCCGGCGGGGGAGGCGGACCGGTGGCGCTCCCCGGGGCGGGGGCGTCGACGCGCACGAGCCGACCACGGAAGGTCTTGATCAGATGCCGGTCATCCCCGACTCGCCCGACTCCACCCGCACGCACGATGCCGCGGCCCGCGTCATCGAGCCGCTCTACGCCGAGATCCTGCGCCGCAACCAGGGTGAGCAGGAGTTCCACCAGGCGGTCCGCGAGGTCCTGGAGACGCTCGGGCCGGTGCTGACCCAGCGCCCCGAGTTCATCGACGCGCGCATCATCGAGCGCATATGCGAGCCCGAGCGCCAGCTGATCTTCCGGGTGCCGTGGTCGGACGACTCCGGCGACATCCACGTCAACCGCGGCTTCCGGGTGGAGTTCTCCAGCTCGCTCGGCCCCTACAAGGGCGGGCTGCGCTTCCACCCCTCGGTCAACCTCGGCATCGTGAAGTTCCTCGGCTTCGAGCAGATCTTCAAGAACGCCCTCACCGGCATGCCCATCGGCGGTGGCAAGGGCGGCGCGGACTTCGACCCCAAGGGGCGGTCCGACGCCGAGATCATGCGGTTCTGCCAGTCCTTCATGACCGAACTCCACCGTCACCTGGGGGAGTACACCGACGTCCCGGCCGGTGACATCGGCGTGGGCGGCCGCGAGATCGGCTACCTCTTCGGCCAGTACAAGCGGATCACCAACCGTTACGAGTCCGGCGTCCTCACCGGCAAGGGCCTCGGCTGGGGCGGCGCGCAGGCCCGTACGGAGGCCACCGGCTACGGCACGGTCCTGTTCACCGCCGAGATGCTGCGCAGCCGTGGCGAGTCGCTGGAGGGCCAGACCGTCGCGGTCTCCGGCTCCGGCAACGTGGCCATCTACGCGGTCGAGAAGGCCCAGCAGCTCGGCGCGACCGTGGTGACCTGCTCGGACTCCAGCGGCTACGTCGTCGACGAGAAGGGCATCGACCTCGCCCTCCTCAAGGAGATCAAGGAGGCCGGCCGGGGCCGGGTCTCGGAGTACGCCGAACGGCGCGGCGCGCACGCCCGGTTCGTCCCCGGTACGGGGGTGTGGTCGGTCCCCGTGGACGTGGCCCTGCCCTGTGCCACGCAGAACGAACTCCACGAGGCCGACGCGCTGGAGCTCGTGCGCAACGGGGTCAAGGCGGTCGCGGAGGGCGCCAACATGCCCACCACTCCGGAGGCGGTCCGGGTGTTCCAGGAGGCGGGCGTCGCCTTCGCCCCCGGCAAGGCGGCCAACGCGGGCGGGGTCGCGACGAGCGCGCTGGAGATGCAGCAGAACGCGTCCCGGGACTCGTGGACCTTCTCCCACACCGAGGAGCGGCTCGCCGAGATCATGCGGCACATCCACGACTCCTGCTACACGACCGCCGAGCGGTACGGCAGCCCCGGCAACTACGTGGTGGGCGCGAACATCGCGGGCTTCGAGCTGGTCGCGGACGCGATGCTGGCGCAGGGTCTGATCTGACCGTACGGGGCGAGGCGCCGGTGGCGACGTGGTCGCCGCCGGAACCGCTGCCCCGCTCGGGCGAGGCTGCCAGGTGCGGTCTCCCCCGGGCGGGGGAGCGGGTTGGCTCGCGCGGGGGATTACTCGTCGTGGCTGCTCCGCGAGGGTGGAGTCATGAAGTTGAAGATCCTTCACCGGCCTCCGTCCGTCAGTGACACCGAGCGGCCCGTTCCGCGCTGGGCGATGCGCCTGGCCTACGCGCTTCCGCTGATTCTGCTGCCGTCGTGCCTGTGGCGGCTGCCCTTCGCTCTGCACTTCGAGATGGGGCAGGTCCAGGGGATCGGTATGCCCGCCTACTGGCTGAGCATTCCGTACGTCCTCGGGCTCAGCGTGCTGACGGAAGCGACCGCGATCATGACCATCGGGCTGGTCCGGGGCTGGGGCGAGGTGGTGCCCGCCTGGATACCGGTCATCGGTGGCAGACGCGTCCGGCCGATGGCGGCCGTCGTCCCCGCCGTCCTCGGCGGCCTCGTCCTCACCCTGCTGTTCACCGCCATCCCCATCGGCGGCGGTCGCCATCTCGGCCTGTTCGGTGTCATCGAGTCCATCGAATACGCCAACGGCGCCTGGCAGGCACTGGCGACGGTGTGCGTCACCCCCGTCGCCGCGTGGGGGCCCATCACCATCGTCCTCGCGATCGCCTACTACCGGCGTCGAACCGCCGTCGTCGCCGGGCGTCGAACCGCCACTGTCGGCAGGTGAGTACGCATCGTCCCCGAACCGGCCGAACCGCCCGAACCAGCCGTCTCCCGGTTCCGGCTGTCTGTCACGCGACTTCGCCAGCAGCAGATCCGCCCGGAGCGCAACGTTCGACCCGTGCCGGGGCGGCGTCGCGCTCCTAGGCTGGGGACGGTGAGCATCCGAGTGACGAACCAGGCCGACGTGATCCCTCTGCGCCCGCTCCCGGCGGCCGCCTCCCCGGCTCTGCCCCGGGAGCCGCTCTGGCGCGACCTCGTCGGGGAGGTGCTGCGCCGCGAACGCCAGGCCCAGGGGCGGACGTTGAAGGAGGTCGCCGAGGCGGCCCGGATCTCCATGCCGTATCTCTCCGAGGTGGAGCGGGGTCTCAAGGAGGCCTCCTCGGAGGTGCTGGCCGCCGCGGCCCAGGCGCTCGGCCTGAGCCTTGCCGACGTCCTGGCGCTGGCGGGGGAGCGGCTGATCAGCCTCGCGGCCGCGCGGTCCCGGTCGCGTTCGCTCGGGTCGAGCCCGGCCGGCGGACGCCGGTCCGTGCGGTCGACCGGTCCGGCGGGTTCGGTCGGCGCGATGCGCCCGTCGGGCCCGATGGGTGGCGTGCTGCTGGCCGCCTGACCCAAGGGCGCGTGTTACGCGGTTGCCTGCCCCGAGGGGCGTCGTTACGGGGTCGCCGGCCCCGGGGGCGTTGCGTGCGGTCGTCTGAACCGGGGGAGGGCTGGTACGCGGAGCCGGTCGGACCAGGGGAAGGCCGTTGTGCGGAGCCGATGGGGCCCGGGAGGGCCGTTGCGCGGAGCCGTCGGACCCGGGGAGGTCCGTTACGGGCGGTCGTCGACCCGGGCTCCCCGGTCCGCGAGTGCCCGCACCTCGGCCGCGACGGCGGTGTGCCGTTCGCGCGGGATGTCATGGCCGACGCCCGGCTGGAGGACGAGCCTCGCGTCGCGGATCGCGGCGGCGGTGGCCCGGCCCGCGGAGGGCTTGAGCACCGGGTCGTCCGTGCCGTGCAGCACCAGCGCGGGGACGCGCAGTTCGGCCAGGGACGGGCCGTTCCAGGGCGCCCCGATCTGGCGGGACTGGGCGTCCGGGTCGGCGATGCCGGTGTCCACGTCGGCGGTGATCCGCTCCAGGGCCTCCGTCTCGTCGAACGGGTAGCCGGGCGACGCGACGAGCCGGGCCACCGCGAGCCCGGCCGCGATCCGCTCCTCCCGGTTCCGGGCGGGCTTGATGCGCGCGAACTTCGCGAGCGTGCCGAGCCGTAGATGGCGGAAGGCTCCCAGCCCGCCGACATCGCTGGGGAGCGCGGCGGACGACGTGAGCGTGCGCACCCGGCCCGGGTGGCGCAGGGCGACACGCTGGGCGACGACGCCGCCCAACGACTGCCCGAAGATGTGGGCCGACTCCCAGCCGAGCGCGTCCATGACGGCGACCGCGTCGTCGGCCATGTCCTCTGCGGTGTAGGCGGCGCCGCGGCCGACGGCCAGGGCGGCGAAGGGGTTGCCCCGAGCGGTGCGCTTCGGCAGCAGGGTGGACTCGCCCGCGTCCCGCTGGTCGTAGCGGGCGACATCGAATCCGGCGTCGGCGAAGGCCGCGCACAGCTCCCCGGGCCACCAGTGCCGGGAGACCGCGAGCCCCATCACCAGGAGCAGTGGTTCGCCGCCCGTGCCCTCCTGGAGCCGGTCGTGGGCGAGCTCGACCGCACCGTTGCGGGCGAAGCGGCGTTCGGTCCAGGTCATGGCGGGCTCCTCCAGGGGGACGAAAGTGCTGCGTACGAATACTGCGAACGATGTTCGCAGTATTAGACTACAGCCAGTTCCGGACCCCGGACAGGGGCCTGAGAGGAAGGTGGCGGACCGTGGCCGATCGCGAGACCCCGCCGACGACCGTCTGGTCACGCCCCGAGCGGGGTGCGCGCGGCCCCGCACCCGAACGGAGCCGCACCCAGATCACGGCGGCGGCCCTCGCCCTCGCCGACGCGGAGGGCCTGGCGGCCGTGTCGATGCGCGCGCTCGCGCAGCGGCTGGGCACGGGGCCCGCCTCGCTCTACCGCTACGTGGGGAGCCGGGACGAGCTGCTGGACCTCATGGCGGACGCGGTCGCGGGCGAACTGGACCTCTCCGGGTCCACCGGCGGCGACTGGCTGGACGATCTCGTCGGCCTGGCCCTCCAGTCCAGGGACGCGCACGTCCGGCACCCGTGGCTGGCCGATCTGAACGACCGGCGCGGCGAGGTGCTGGGCCCGCACGCGATCGACTACCTCGACCACGCGCTCGGGATTCTGGCCCCCGCGCCGGGCACCGCCGGGCAGAAGCTGGAGGCCATCGGCCTCCTCGGCGGCCTGGCCGTTCTCTTCGCCCGCCGGGCGACCGGCGCGACGGGCGGCGGCGACCCGTCCGCCCAGGCGGCCCACCTGGCCGCCGTCGCCGCCGAGGGCCGCCACCCGCACCTGCTCGCCGCCCTCACCTCGGCCGGCGCACCGCCGGCCGACCGGGACGCCCTGTTCGTTACGCTGCTGCGGCGGCTGCTTCCGGCGATGCTCGGCCAGGGGGAGGAGGACGGGGAGGGGAAGGTAGGGCCCGGGCCCGGGGATCAGCCCTCGACCGGGGCCACACCGATCGGGCACGAGACGCCCGTCCCGCCGATGCCGCAGTAGCCGCCGGGGTTCTTGTCCAGGTACTGCTGGTGGTACGCCTCCGCCGGCCAGAACGGGCGGCCCTCGGCCGGGAGGATCTCCGTGGTGATCTCCTTGTGGCCCGAGGCTGTCAAAACCTTCTGGTACGCCGCTCGGGAGGCGTCGGCGGCCGCCGCCTGGGCGGGGGAGTGGGTGTAGACCGCGGAGCGGTACTGGGTGCCCACGTCGTTGCCCTGGCGGAAGCCCTGGGTCGGATTGTGCGACTCCCAGAAGAGCCTCAGCAGCTCCTCGTACGTGACGACGGCCGGGTCGAAGACCACGCGTACCGCCTCCGTGTGCCCGGTCAGACCCGAGCAGGCCTCCTCGTACGAGGGGTTCTCCGTGTAGCCGCCCTGGTAGCCGACGAGCGTCGTCCAGACGCCCTCGGTCTGCCAGAACTTCCGCTCCGCACCCCAGAAACAGCCCAGCGCGAAGTCCGCCACCTCCAGGCCTTCCGGATACGGGCCCACCAGCGGGTTACCGAGGACCGTGTGGCGGGAGGGGACGGTGAATTCGGGGACGGGGCGGCCGCGCAGGGCCTGCTCCGGGGTGGGGAGCTCGGGGGTGCGGTGGTTCAGGAACATGCGGGGGCTCCTCCGGGGGTCGGTGTTCGGTACGTACAACACGGGACCGGCCGTCGGGATTCCTGGGCGCGCCGGGGCCGAGCGCCGGGGCCGGGGCTGGGGCTGGGTTTCCGCCCCTGCCGTTCATCCGGCCGTCGCGGCATCCTCGCGCTCGGGGCGCCGGCCGGCGGGCTGGTCGCGGACCGTATCGGCGTCACGGCGGCGGGCGCGGCGCTTGTCGCCGGTGCGCTGGTGACCACGGAGGTCGGCCGGGCCCCGCGCCGCGTCCCGCACCAGGTGCGCTGCTGAACACGGCGGCCGGCCGGGCTCCCGGCCCCGCGCCCGCCGGGCCGTGATCCTTCACGGAAGCGGTCAGTGCGGCAGCGTCGCCGGGCTGCCGCCGTTCGCCTCGTAGCCGGCGACCGCCAGCGCCCGGTAGACCGTGTACTGCGCGGCCGGGTCCGCGTCCGCCGTCCACGGCAGCGCGCCCACGTGACCGTCGATCCGGATCAGCTGGTGCATCGCCTCCGACCAGCGCTCCATGTGGACCAGGAACAGCACCAGGAGGTGGCGGACATGGGCCAGCATCGGGTCGTCCGGGCGGGCCGCGTGCACCGCGAACATCGCGCCCTCGACCGCCTTGGTGACCACCTGGCCCCGGTAGAAGCCCTGCACGAGGTTGACCTCCGGCAGGTGCTCGTACACCGCGAACAGCGGCAGCGCGGCCAGCAGCGAACCCCGCGGGGCGCGGGCGGCGGCGGCCGTGGCGAAGGCCTCGGCGTCCTCGCGCGAACCGTGCCACTTCTCGCAGTGGAAGTGCAGCGCCGCGATGTGCGCGCCCATGTGGGCCGGAGCCCGGTCGATGATCTTCGCCCAGAGCTGGTCGAACTGCTCGGGGGTGTAGCCGAGCCCCCGGGCCACCGCCAGCTCCACGATGTACGGGACGGGGTCGCCCGGCGCGAGGAGGGCCGCCTCGCCGCAGACCGTACGGGCCTCCTCCAGGATGATCCGGAAGTCGTCGCTCCCCGCCGCCGAGGACCGCCACGCCTGCTGCACCAGGAACTCCGCGTGCACCGCCGCACCGCCCGCGTCCTTCGGGGACTCCGCGCGCCAGTTCCGCAGCCACGCGCCACCCTCCCCGGGCCGCCGCGCCAGCTCCAGCGAGGCCGCGCCCGCGAAGGCCTGGATCCGCTGCCAGCGCACCTCGCCGTCCTTCGGCGTCCCGGCGAGCAGCTGGGCGGCGGCCCGCCAGTCCTGGGTGCCCTGGACGACGTCGAGCACGTCCAGGAGGTCCTGGTCGGGGCCGGGCATCCGGACGTCCAGCTCCTCCTGGCGGGCGAAGCCGTACGTGTCCGGGTCGGCGGCGTCCGGCGAACCGGGGGCGACCTGACGGATACCGCCCCGGCGGCGCATGACCCAGGGGCCGATGACCGCCGCGAACATGCACATCGCGAGCAGGAACAACAGAATCTCCATGACCCCATTGTCCCCGGAGCGGCGAGTGGCCGGTAAGGGCCCTCTCCACGAACTACGCTCGGGCCTCATGAGCGACCAGCACAGCTTCGAAACCCTCGCCATCCACGCGGGGAACACCGCCGACCCCCTCACCGGCGCGGTGGTTCCGCCGATCTACCAGGTCTCCACGTACAAGCAGGACGGCGTGGGCGGACTGCGCGGCGGCTACGAGTACAGCCGCAGCGCCAACCCGACCCGCACCGCCCTGGAGGAGAACCTCGCGGCCCTCGAAGGCGGCCGCCGCGGCCTCGCCTTCGCCTCCGGCCTCGCCGCCGAGGACTGCCTCCTGCGTACGCTGCTGACCCCCGGCGACCACGTGGTCATCCCGAACGACGCCTACGGCGGCACGTTCCGGCTGTTCGCGAAGGTCGCCTCGCGGTGGGGCGTGGAGTTCTCGGTGGCCGACACCTCGGACGTGGCCGCCGTACGGGACGCGCTCACCCCGCGCACCAAGGCGATCTGGGTGGAGACCCCGTCCAACCCGCTGCTCGGCATCACCGACATCGCCGCCGTCGCGCAGGTCGCCCGGCAGGCCGGGGCCCGCCTCGTCGTCGACAACACCTTCGCCTCGCCCTACCTCCAGCAGCCCCTCGCGCTCGGCGCCGACGTCGTCGTGCACTCCACCACCAAGTACATGGGCGGCCACTCCGACGTAGTCGGCGGCGCGCTCGTCGTCAGCGACCCGGAACTCGCCGAGGAACTGGCGTACCACCAGAACGCCATGGGCGCGGTCGCCGGACCCTTCGACGCCTGGCTCGTGCTGCGCGGCATCAAGACCCTCGCCGTCCGCATGGACCGGCACACCGAGAACGCCACCAAGGTCGCCGACCTGCTGACCCGGCACCCCAAGGTCTCCCAGGTCCTCTACCCGGGCCTGCCCGAGCACCCCGGCCACGAGGTCGCCGCCAAGCAGATGAAGGCGTTCGGCGGCATTGTGTCCTTCCGCGTCGCGGGCGGCGAGGAAGCGGCGGTCGAGGTCTGCAACCGGGCGAAGCTCTTCACGCTCGGCGAATCCCTCGGCGGGGTGGAGTCCCTCCTGGAGCACCCGGGCCGGATGACGCACGCCTCCGCCGCCGGCTCCCCGCTGGAGGTCCCGGCCGACCTGGTGCGGCTCTCCGTCGGCATCGAGAACGGCGACGACCTGATCGCCGACCTCACCCAGGCGCTGGGCTGACACCTCGGAGCCGGAGCACGGAACACGAGGGCGCCCGCCGGAACCGGCGGGCGCCCTTCACGTGTCAGACGCCCACCTTCTCGTCCTCCAGCATGCCCCTGACCTGCTCGCGCAGTTCGGGACCGTCCTCGTGCCCATGGACCGACGCGGCGTGCTCGCTCGCGGCCCGGACGACCTCGTCCTCCTCACCGGAGATGGTGAGGGTGCAGTTCGTCTCGCTCGGATAGTTGCGGCAGTCCGCGACCTTCCTGGTCATCACGGCCTCCTCGGCTCGCTCGACCCCTCCAGCGTAGGCGCGTCGCCCCCGGACCCCAACGGCTCACCAGCCCTCCAACGGGGGAGTGACCTGCGCGGGCTCGGTCTCCCACGGCTGCTCGACCCCGGCCCAGACGAGGAACGCCGCGAACGCCACGGCCAGCAGCCAGAGCCCCGTCCGCCGCACCGCCCGGCGCAGCCGCAGCCGGCGCCCGCCACGCAGTACCGCCCGCGCGGCCAGGCCGGGCGGCAGGGCCGGGTGCGGGCCGTCCAGCATCCGGCGGACCTGCTCCTCGCGCGGGTCCCGGCGGTCGGCGCTCACGGCGTCGCCCGGGAGCCCGGGGCCGGCCGCGGCCCGGCCGTGCCGTGCGAGGGCGCCCGCCCCGGACCGGCGGCACGCCGCGGCGCGCGCAGCGTCGCCACCGCCCGGGCGCACACCGCGCGGATCCGGTCACCCGGCAGCCCGAGCAGCGCCGCCGTCTGCTCCTCGCCGACCTCCTCGTACACCCGCAGGACGAGAACGAGCCGTTCGACGGGGGTCAGCCGGTCCAGCGCACCGCCGCGCGGCCGCTGGTGGCGCCGGGCCTCCCGGGCGAACCGGAGCGCCAGCTCCCGGCGGGCCAGGTCGTAGGGGTCACCGCCGCGCAGTCCGTCCCAGTCGGCGTACGTACGGGCCAGCGCCGCGTGCAGCAGCCGCTCGGCCCGCGCGTACGCGCCCGGCGGGTGCGACGGTTCGCCGGTGAGCAGCGTCGCCGTGTGCAGCAGACGACCGCCCGCGCCCGCCACGAAGGCCTCGAACTCCAGGGCGCGGAGCCGGTCCCGGTGGGTCGCCCGCTCTGCCATGGACCACATACGAGCCCCGGCGCACCGCTCCGGTCAAGAGCCCGGACGCGGCGGGTGCGGGGAAGCGCGCCCGAGAAGGGCCGGGGTGACGCCCAGCAGAACGGCGGGGGGGGGGGGGGGGGGGAAGGGGGGCGCCCCCCGGCGGGGGGGGGGGGGGGGGGGGGGGGGGGGGGGGGGGGGGGGGGGGGGGGGGGGCCCG
>NZ_JBIVUV010000002.1:0-114761 GCF_044768525.1 Streptomyces sp. NPDC091287 | reverse complement strand
TCCTCTGGTTGTGGGTGTCCTTTCCCCCCCCTTCCCCCGCCCCCGGCCGAAAAACACCGGGGCGGGGGGGGGGGGGGGGGGGGGCGCCCCCCCCCCCCCCCCCCGGGGGGGGGGGGGGGGCCCACCCCCCCCCCCCCCCCCCCCCGCCGTTCTGCTGGGCGTCGCGTCAGACGCGGCGGTGGCGGCCGTAGTACTCGCCGGTCGTGCGGTGGAATTCCGTGTCGCCGATGTGCTTGTCCTTGTCGAATTCCGGAGAGTCCTTGACCTGGTCCTTGGTGAGGTCCAGGTAGACCTTCTTCTCGTCGCTGTCGATCCGGCTCACCGTGCCCGCCGGGAGCAGAACGTGCTTGCCGAAAATCCATACGCCGGTGTCGACCACCAGATACGAGGACGTGACATCGTCGGAGTGCTTGTCGACCTTGCCGATTCCGCCGTCCGTCGCCTCGACCTTGTAGCCGATCAGATCGGTACCGGCGGTGTGGCCGACATTCGGCTGGTAACCCCACAGGTTGTCACTCATGTTGTCACTCATGGGAAATTCCTTCGTTCGTATGGATAAGGAATGGACGTGTTCGGAGCGGCCGTCGGGGCGGCGCCGACGCTGGTTCGCTCTCTCGCTCCCGCTTCTGGCGATCCGCCCTTTGCCTCAGCGACCGCTGATCAGCCTCCTGCCCCGGACCATCCGGCATACGCCCACGGAATCGGTTGTTTTCCGCCCCGATTTCAGGGAAGTCGGGCAACCTGCACCAGGTCGGTTCACGAGCCTCGTCGATCGACTCCGGCGCTGAGGATTTTTCCGTATCGAGGCCTACTTTTCCCGATGCCGGGCACCCGGATTTTCCCGATGCCGGGCACACGGACGAACACGACTCGAAGGAGCAACTCCCATGCTGGGTATAGCAGCCGCAGTTCTGTTCTTCGTCGCATTCCTTATCAACGCTGCCGACATTTCCACCAACGACGTGTTCGCGTCGGGCAATGTGATGCTGATCGGCCTCGCGCTCCTCGCCCTGCACGTCGCGGGCGTGGGCGCCGGAAGCAGGATCGGCGGCTCGCGCAGGCGCTGAGGCACCCGCAGGCACCACGGCCCCGGCCCAGCCCCGGCCCCCGGGAGAAGGCACACCGACGGAGAAGGCACACCGATGAACGACGCATCGCACGACAACACGGGCACGCCCACCCCTGAGGAACTGCGCGAACAGATGGAGCGAACGCGCGACAAGCTCGGGCAGACCGTCGAGGCGCTCGCGGCGAAGGCCGACCTCACGGGGCAGGCGAAGGACGAGGTCGCCGCGGTGCAGGAGCGGGCCGCCGGGAAGGCCGGGACGGCATCCGGCCGCATGCGCCACCTGACGGAACAGGCCGCGCAGCGGGTGAAGGACAGGACACCCGACGCCGTGCTGGAAGAGACCGCGCGGGTCACCGCGCAGCTGCGTGAGCGTACGGTGCGCGCCGGTCAGTACGCGGCGGTGAAGGCTCCCGATCCTCTGCGGGAAAGGGCGGAGCGAGCCGCGACGGCTGTCCGCGCCAACCGCGCCCCGCTCCTCACGGGCAGTGCCCTGCTGGTCGCCTTCCTGCTGGTACGCCACAGCCGCGGACGCAACCGATGAAGGGGACCAAGATCGCCTACAAGCCGGTCGGCCTGGTCCTGGGTGCTGTCAGCGGGATGATCGCGGGCGCCGCCTTCAAACAGACGTGGAAACTCATCGAGGGCGAGGGCGACGCGCCCGACGCTCTCGACGAGGGCCGCTCGTGGCGGCAGATCCTCCTCGCAGCCGCCGTACAGGGGGCGATCTTCTCCGTGGTCAAGGCCGCCGTCGAACGCTCGGGCGCCCAGGTGACCAGGCGCGTCACGGGCACCTGGCCGGCGTGACCCCCGGGGCTGGCCGCCGCCCGCGCCCCCGTCAGTCGGTCCCCGGCGGCTGGTACGCGGCCTGCCGGGCGGCCAACGACCCGTTGAAACGGGTGAGCAGGGCGCAGAACGTGTCCCGCTCCTCCTGCGACCAGCCGTCCGTCACCTGGGACATCAGCTCGCGCCGCGAGGCCCGGACCTCTTCCAGCCGGGCCTGACCGCGCGGCGAGAGCTGGAGCACCACGGCCCGGCCGTCCTCCGGATGCGACGTGCGCTTCACCAGACCGGTGTCGACGAGCGGCGCGACCTGTCGCGTCACCGTCGAGGAGTCGATGCCCATCCCGGCCGCCAGCGCCTTGACGCCCATCGGACCTTCCCGGTCCAGCCGGTTCAGCAGCAGGTACGCCGCCCGGTCCATCGAGTTGCGGACCTGGCCGACACCGCCGAGGCGGGTCTGCTCGGCACGGCGGGCGAAGACCGCCACCTGGTGCTGGAGGGAGTCCAGCAGGCGGTCGGGGCCCGGGTGTTCGGGGGCGGCGCCCCCGGAAGGAGACGCAGCAGTCGTCATGTCCTGAGGGGGCATGGCCGGGGGCTCTCTTCGTGCGGTGTCGGATGGGTGGGGGACAGAGTACGCGGCCCCGGGGCAACGCGTACCAGTGCCGCACAAACCTGCGGACACCACCGCAGGCCGCCATGAGACAAGTCCGCCGCGCCCGCTCGGAGCTGCAAGACTTGCGGACATGAGCTTCCGCGCGACCGCCCGCCACCCGGCCCTGATCCTCGACGACGTCCGGGGTGCGCAGAAGATGCTGTCCGGGGTGGCGCGGGTGACCGCCCTGGAGGGCAGCCGCCATCTGACCGAGCTGGTCGGCTCCCCGGTGCACCTCAAGTGCGAGAACCTCCAGCGCACCGGCTCCTTCAAACTGCGCGGCGCCTACGTCCGGATCTCCGGCCTCACCCCGGTGGAACGGGCGGCCGGGGTGGTCGCCGCCAGCGCCGGGAACCACGCCCAGGGCGTCGCCCTCGCCTCGTCGCTCCTCGGCGTACGCTCCACGGTCTTCATGCCCGTCGGGGCGCCCCTGCCCAAGGTCGCCGCGACCCGGGAGTACGGGGCCGAGGTGCGGCTGCACGGCCAGGTCGTCGACGAGACCCTCGCCGCCGCCGAGCGGTACGCGGAGGAGACCGGCGCGGTCTTCATCCACCCCTTCGACCACCCCGACATCATCGCGGGCCAGGGCACCGTCGGGCTGGAGATCCTGGAGCAGTGCCCCGAGGTCCGCACGATCGTCCTCGGCATCGGCGGCGGCGGGTTCGCCGCGGGCGTCGCCGTCGCGGTGAAGGCCCTGCGCCCCGACGTCCGGATCATCGGCGTCCAGGCCGAGGGGGCCGCCTGCTACCCGCCATCCCTGGCCGCCGGGCACCCCGTCTCGCTCGACTCCCCGACCACGATGGCCGACGGCATCAAGGTGGGCCGGCCCGGCGACGTACCGTATCGGCTGATCGAGGAGCTGGTCGACGAGGTCCGCACAGTCACCGAGGACGAGCTGTCCAGTGCGCTGCTGCTCTGCCTGGAGCGGGCCAAGCTGGTCGTCGAACCGGCCGGGGCCAGCCCGGTGGCAGCGCTGCTCAGCGACCCGAAGGCGTTCCGGGGGCCGGTGGTGGCCGTGCTGTCCGGCGGCAACGTCGACCCGCTGCTGATGCAGCGCATCCTGCGGCACGGGATGTCCGCCGCGGGCCGCTATCTGAGCCTGCGGCTGCGCCTCACCGACCGCCCGGGGGCGCTGGCCGCCCTGCTGGCCGCGCTGACCGTGGCCGACGCCAACGTCCTCGACATCAGCCATGTGCGCACCGACCCGCGCCTCGGCCTGACCGAGGCGGAGGTCGACCTGCATCTGGAGACCAAGGGGCCGCAGCACTGCGCGGAGGTCGAGGCGGCGCTGAGGGCGGCGGGCTTCCGGGTGATGGGCTGAGAAACCCGCCGCGGAAGGACTGATCGCGCCGTGGTGCGGCCGGGATGCGCCCGTTCACCGGGCGGTGGCGGCCCGCCGATCCTAGGATCGGAGCGGAAGGCCGCCACCGGCGACACCATCACCATCCGCGAGTGACGGGGGAGCCCCTCCATGCCAGGTGCGATCCACGCCGAAGGTCTGGTGAAGACCTTCGGCGACGTACGAGCCCTCGACGGCGTCGACCTCGACGTCCCCGAAGGCACGGTCCTCGGACTGCTCGGGCCCAACGGTGCGGGCAAGACCACCGCCGTACGGGTGCTGACCACGCTGCTGCGCCCGGACAGCGGCACCGCCGTCGTGGCCGGGATCGACGTACTGAAAAAGCCCAACGAGGTACGCCGCTCGATCGGGCTCTCCGGGCAGTTCGCCGCGGTCGACGAGTATCTGACCGGCCGGGAGAACCTCCAGATGGTCGGGCAGCTCTACCATCTGAGCGCCCGGGACGCGAAGGCCCGGGCGGGCGTCCTGCTGGACCGGTTCAACCTCGGCGACGCCGCCGACCGCACCGCCAAGACGTACTCCGGCGGTATGCGCCGGCGCCTCGACCTCGCGGCGGCGCTCGTCGTGTCGCCGCCCGTGATGTTCATGGACGAGCCGACGACCGGCCTCGACCCGCGCAACCGGCAGCAGCTCTGGGACGTGATCGAGGACCTGGTGGCGGGCGGTACGACCCTGCTGCTGACCACGCAGTACCTGGAGGAGGCCGACCGCCTCGCCCATGACATCTGCGTCATCGACCACGGCAAGGTCATCGCCCGCGGTACCTCCGACCAGCTCAAGGCCCGCACCGGCGGCGAGCGCGTCGAGGTCGTCGTGCACCGCCCGGACGAGATCGAGCGCGCCCGGTCCGTGCTGACCGCACTCGGCAAGGGAGAGGTCACCGTCGCCCAGCTCTCCCGCAAGCTGACCGCCCCGGTCAGCGGCGGGGCCAAGCTGCTGGCCGAGATCATCCGCGACCTGGACGCCCAGGGCGTGGAGATCGACGACATCGCCCTGCGCAGGCCCACCCTGGACGACGTCTTCCTCTCCCTCACCGGCCACGCCGCCGAGGTTCACGAGAACGGGGACGAGGAGCCCGACGGAGCGGTAGCGGAACGTTCCCCCGACCCCCGGAGCAAGGAGGACACCCGGTGAGCGAGATCGCCAAGGACGCCCCCTCGTTGCTCCCTCGCCCCGCCGGGGGCGTCACGCAGTCCGTGAAGGACTCCCTCGTCGTCGCCAAGCGGAATCTGATCCGGATGACCCGGATCCCCGAGATGGTGATCTTCGGACTGATCCAGCCGATCATGTTCGTGGTGCTCTTCACCTACGTTTTCGGCGGCTCCATCAGCATCGGCGGCTCGACCGACCCGCAGCTGTACAAGGAGTTCCTGATGGCGGGCATCTTCGCCCAGACCGTCACCTTCGCCACCGCGGGCGCCGGCGCCGGCATCGCCGACGACATGCACAAGGGGCTCATCGACCGCTTCCGGTCGCTGCCCATGGCCCGGGGCGCGGTCCTCACCGGACGGACGCTCGCCGACCTCGTCCAGACCACGCTCACCCTCGTCGTGCTCGCGGGAGTCGCCCTGATCGTCGGCTGGCGCACCCACGAGAACATCGGCAAGGTGATCTGCGGCTTCCTGCTGCTGCTCCTTCTCGGCTACGCGTTCTCCTGGATCGGCGCCCTGATCGGCCTGTCCGTGCGCACCCCGGAGGCGGCGACCTCCGGCGGCCTGATCTGGCTGTTCCCGCTGACGTTCATCTCGAACGCCTTCGTGCCGGTCACCGGCATGCCGACGTTCCTCCAGCACGTCGCCGAGTGGAACCCGTTCAGCGCCACGGTGGCCGGGGCCCGCGAGCTCTTCGGGAACACGATGCCGGGCGTGCCGCAGTCCGTCACCGGGGCCTGGCCGATGGAGCACCCGATCCTCGCCTCGGTCATCTGGTCGGTGCTGATCATCGTGGTCTTCCGCACCCTCGCGGTCCGCAAATACCGCTCGGCCGCCGTCTGACGCCCGCCACGTGACACCACGGAGGACACCATGACCAGCGCACCGGACGACCCGGCCACCGAGCTGCCAGGTGCCCCGCCCGTCGTCGACCAGGCCACCTGGCAGGCCGCCCGGGACGAGCTCCTGGCTCGGGAGAAGGCCCACACCCGCCAGGGCGACGCGCTCGCCGCGGCCCGCCGCCGGCTGCCGATGGTGGAGGTCGACGGGACGGTCGAGGTCGTCGGACCCGAGGGCCCCGTCCCCTTCCTGGACCTCTTCCAGGGCCGCCGGGAGCTCGTCGTCTACCAGCACATGTGGTACGACGGCGCACCGCACCAGGGCCAGTGCGAGGGCTGCACCGACGCGGTCTGGCACATGAGGGACGCCGTCTACCTCAACGCCCGGGGCGTCTCGTTCGCCGTCCTGACCACGGCCTCCTGGGACGAGGTGGCCGCCTACACCGCGTTCATGGGCTACACCCAGCCCTGGTACTCGGTGCGCGGCCTGGACGCGCCGATCGGCGGCGAGATGGGACACCTCGCCTGCTTCCTGCGCGAGGGCGGGCGCGTGTTCCTCACCTACTCCACGACCGGCCGCGGAATCGAGTCGGCCAACGGCTCCTTCGGCCTGCTCGATCTGACGCCCTACGGCCGCGGCGAGGCGTGGGAGGACCGGCCCGAGGGCCGGCCCGCGATCGGACGGGTCCGCGACGGCTATCCGGGCGAGGGCGGCCAGGTCTGCTGGTACTGGCGCACCGACGCGGACGGGACCGCGAGCTGGGGCCCGGCCAGCCGCCCCACCCCGCAGTGGACCCGCCCCGGCGTGACGCCCGAGGAGACCCTCGGCCGCACCGGCGACTGCTCCTGACCCGGCCCGCGGGAACGGCCCGGGTGCGTACGGCGGCCGGTGACGCGCGGGAGCCCCGGCCGTCCGACGTGCACGAAGCGCGGGAGCCCCGGCCGTACGACGTGCACGACGCGCGGGAGCCCCGGCCGTCCGTGGCCGGGGCTCCCGTGTCGTTCCGTCGTGATGCGGCCGGATCAGCCGGTGTAGGGCTTCGCCGCCAGGATCTTCACCGAGGCCGTCTTGCCGTTCGGCAGCTCGTAGTCCGCGTCGTCGCCCGTCCGCTTGCCGTTGACGCCGAGGCCGAGCGGGGACTGCGGGGAGTACGTCTCGATCTCCGTGCTGGCGTACTCACGGGAGGCGAGCAGGAAGGTCAGCGTGTCGCTCTCATCGCCGTCGAAGGCGATCGTGACGACCATTCCGGGCTCGACCACGCCGTCGTCGGCCGGCGCCTCGCCGACCTTCGCGTGCTCCAGGAGCTGGGTCAGCTGGCGCACCCGCAGCTCCATCTTGCCCTGCTCCTCCTTGGCCGCGTGGTACCCGCCGTTCTCCCGGAGGTCACCCTCCTCACGGGCCGCCGCGATCTTGACGGCGATCTCCGTGCGCGCGGGACCAGACAGGTACTCCAGCTCGGCCTTGAGCTGGTTGTACGCCTCCTGCGTGAGCCAGGTGACGTTTTCGCTGGTCTGGGTCACAGGTGCTCCTCGTCGGTGCTGGGAATACAAAGCATCGCCCTACCCAGAAGCATGTGCTTCTCCGGGTGGGCGAAACCACGAGCCTAACAATTCCGCAGGAAAAGGGGGAGAAGGTAAACCGTCACACCCCTCAACCGGCCGATGTGACCCGTATCGTCGCAGGTCACAGGGGTGCGACAGGAATCAGCCGGTCGGGCCGTCGTCGGCGGTGCAGCCCATCGGCTCGACCGCGGTCGCCCTGGACCGGGTCACCACGGTCACGACCTCGTCGATCCGGTCCTCGGCCCGGTCGAAGCGGACCTCCTTGCGGCCCACCTCGGAACCGTCCTCGCTGAGCGCCCGCACCAGGCAGTAGCCGTGGCCGTCGCGGTCCTTGCGAACCTCCAGGTGGACATCGGCCCGGGCGTCGGAGACGACCTTGAACTTGATCATCTCGGCGCTGATGCCCTGGCCGCCGACGTAGTCGAAGCCGATCCACCCGATCACGCCGAGCAGGGCGACGCCCAGGACCGATCCGACGATCTTCAGCTTGCGGTCCGCACGCTGATCCTCGGTCCGGCCGTACCGCCCCTCGGGCAGGGCCTCACGAACCGTCGTCATGATCGTTCCCTCCGGACCGGGCATCGAGGAATTTTCCGGCCCCTCGTTCAGTCACTATAGAAGCCGCCCGCCCGGCGTCCGACCGCGCCCCATATCGATGCCGCGCGGGCGCGGCACCTCTTGAGACAGAGACCCGGACCGGCTTCGACAGCGACCCGGATCGACCTGACCGACCCATGATCGACCAGAGCGACCAATGACTGAGGATCGAGCTTTGACTGAGCAGCTGCGACTGATGGCCGTTCACGCCCACCCCGACGACGAGTCGAGCAAGGGCGCGGCCACCATGGCCAAGTACGTGTCCGAGGGGGTGGACGTGCTGGTCGTGACCTGCACGGGAGGCGAGCGCGGCTCCATCCTCAACCCGAAGCTCCAGGGCGACGCGTACATCGAGAAGAACATCCACGAGGTGCGCAAGAAGGAGATGGACGAGGCCCGGGAGATCCTGGGCGTCCAGCAGGAGTGGCTCGGATTCGTCGACTCCGGGCTGCCCGAGGGCGACCCGCTGCCGCCGCTGCCCGAGGGCTGCTTCGCCCTGGAGGACCCCGAGGTCGCCGCAGGACGCCTGGTGGCGAAGATCCGCGCGTTCCGGCCGCAGGTCATCACCACGTACGACGAGAACGGCGGCTACCCGCACCCCGACCACATCATGACGCACACGATCTCGATGATCGCGTTCGACGGTGCGGCCGACGCGGAGCGGTTCCCGGAGGACGAGTTCGGCCCCGTCTGGGAGCCGAAGAAGCTCTACTACAACCAGGGCTTCAACCGGCCGCGCACCGTCGCCCTGCACGAGGCGCTCCTCGCCCGGGGCCTGGAGTCCCCGTACGGCGAGTGGCTGGAGCGCTGGGAGGAGTTCGAGCGCGTGGAACGCACGCTGACCACGCACGTTCCCTGCGACGAGTTCTACGAGATCCGCGACAAGGCGCTCATCGCGCACGCCACGCAGATCGACCCCGAGGGCGGCTGGTTCCGGGTCCCGATGGACATCCAGCGCGAGGTGTGGCCCACCGAGGAGTACGAGCTGGCGAAGTCTCTGGTCGATACCTCCCTCCCCGAGAGCGACCTCTTCGCGGGCATCCGCGACAATGCCTGATATGTACGCGACCCAGGCACTGACGCACCTCGTCCCGCTCGCCGCCGAAGAGCTCGACAAGAACAAGGTCACCCCCGGCGTCCTCGGCTTCCTCGTCTTCGCGGCGCTCGCCGTCGGCGTGTGGGCCCTGATGAAGTCGATGAACCGCCACATGGGCAAGGTCAACTTCGAGGAGGCCCCCGACCCGGACGCGGTGGCCGCCGAGCCCGCCGCCGACGGGGCGGCAGCACCCCGGAAGTAACCCGCGCCGGGGCCGCGCGTACGGGAAGGGCGTCCGGCCCCGGTGACGGACGCCCGTCGGCCCGTGACCGGACGGGCGCCGGTCTCCGACGCCCGTCCGCGAAGGTCTGTCCGCGCAGGTCCGCCCGGTCATGCCCGCCCGGTCACGCCCGTGTCGTGACGGGCGTGCCGTCACGGGCGTGTCGTCAAGGTCGGGCCGGCTCCGCCGTGACGCCCATGATCTGGCCGGCGGCGCGGGTCGGGGTCAGCCCGAGCCGCCACGCCTGCCAGCCGTCCTCCAGGTCCACGCCCCGCTCCAGCGCCACCGCGAACGCCGCCGCGGACTGCTCCAGCTTGCCGTCCCGCGCCGGATGCCGGCCCTCGATCAGCTCGGCCAGCTCCTGCTGCGCCACCACTGTGCCCACCTCGATGCCCCCGGGCGAGGCGTACGGCAGCAGCGTGCAGCGCAGGAACCGGGCCCAGTCGCCGCCCCGCGCGTCCCCGTACGAGGCGAACAGCTCCGCCGCCTCCCCGCACAGCTCCAGGGCCTGCGGCGCACGCCCGTTGCCCGCGTCGATCAACGCCAGCTCCACGCATGCCCACGCCTCCCCGTACGGCACCTTGATCCGCCGGAAGTCGGCCCGCGCGTCCATCAGCAACTGCCGGGCGAACCCCGAATTGCGCAGGTTGCCCGTCTGCGCGGCCCGCTGGTCCCGGGTCACCCGGCCCGAATGGTGCCGGGCGCACGCCAGCCCGTACACGTCCCGCATCCGCGAGAACATCGTGCGGGACCGCTCCAGCTCACGCACCGCCTGATCGGTGTCCCCCTCCTCCTCCAGCGCCTGCCCCAAGTAGTACAGGGTCCAGGCCTCGCCCCGCGCGTCCTCGTTGTCCCGGTGCCGGTCCAGCGCGTCGCGCAACTGCTCCAGGGCGGCCGCCGGATCGCCGTCCAGCAGCCGGGCCCGGGCCAGCTGGGTGAGCGCCCACGCCTCGCCGCGTCCGTCGCGGGTGCGCCCGTACAGCTCCAGGGCGATGTTCAGCGCCTCCTCGGCCGGGGCGACCTCGCCGGTCCGCAGCCGCACCTGCCCCAGCTGGAACTGCGTCCAGGCCTCACCGTGCAGCGACTCGCCCTCCCGGTGCAGCCGCAGAGCGTCGGCCAGCAGGGTCAGGGCCCGCGCCAGATCGCCCCGGTCGCGCTCCACGGCCGCCAGGGCGTGCAGGGTCCAGGCCCGGTCCTCCGCCTGCGCCTCGGACGACTGGAGCGCCAGCGCCTCGCCGAGCCGGGCCGCCGCCTCCGTCAGATTGCCCTGGTGGTGCAGGGTGATGCCGAGCGAGCACAGCGCCAACGCCTCGCCCGCGTCGTTCTGCGCCTCGTGGTACAGCCCGACGACGGAGGACAGCGTGGTGCGGGCCTTGTCCAGCTCGCCGAGCTGCCGGGCCGCGATACCCGTACGCCACTGCACCGACCGCCCCAGCAGCCCCTGGTCCACGGCCTGCGTCAGCTCGCTGATCTCACCCAGGCGGTACAGGTCGCCGCGGAGCAGGCAGTAGTCGCACAGGGCGCCCAGCAGATGCAGCACCGTCGCCTGGTCGACGCCCTCCGCGTGCCGCAGCGCCGCCGTGATGAAGCTCGACTCGTCGTCCAGCCAGCGCAGCGCCGAGTCCAGCGAACCGAAACCGTGCGAGCCGAACTGCCCGGCGCGGGTCGACATCTTCCCGTCGACCATCCGGATCACCGCGTCGGCCAACTCCGCGTAGTTCGTCAGCAGCCGCTCCTGCGCCGCCGCCCGCTCGGCCGGCTCCTCCTCGTCCAGCAGCCGGGCCAGCGCGAAGGCCCGCACCAGATCGTGCAGCCGGTAGCGCGACCCCCGTACGCGGGTGAGCAGCCCGGCCCGGGTCAGCACGGTGAGCAGCCGCTCCGCCTCCTGCTCGTCCGCCGCGAGCAGCGACGCCGCCGCTGCCGCCCCCAGGCTCGCCCGGCCCGCCAGCGCGAGCCGCCGCAGCAGCCGACGGGCCTGATCACCCTGGTCGGTGTAGCGCAGCCACAGCGCCCGCTCCACCGGGCCCACGGGCCCGTACGCCCCCAAGTCCTCCGCCAGTGTGTGCCGACTGCGCGCCCCCAGCGCGGAACCGGCCGCCCGCAGCGCCAGCGGCAGCCCGCCGCACAGCTCCACGACGGCGTCCGTGGACGGGTAGTCGTAGGGCCCGGCCTCCTCTTCCTCGGCGACCTCGCGCAGCAGCTCCTCCGCGCCCGCCGCGTCCAGCGGGCCGACCGGCAGGTGGTGCACCCAGGCCGGCAGGTCCTCGGGCAGCTCCAGCGGCTCCCGGGCGGTGACGATCACCAGACTGTCCGAGCGCTCCGGCACCAGGGCGCGGACCTGCCCGGCGTCCGTCGCGTCGTCGAGCACGATCGTGACCGGCGTCCCCGTGAGGTGCTGGTGGTACAGCTCACCGAGCCGCCGCACCTGCTGCTCGGCCGAAGCGCCTTCCCTGAACAGCAACTGCTCGCGCGGCGCGCCCAGCCGGTTCAACAGGTGCAGCAGGGCGTCCCGGGTCGGCAGCGGGCTCTCCCCGGCCACCTGGCCACGCAGATCGACCACGCACGCACCCCGGAACTGGTCCTTGAGCGCATGGGCGGCCCGCACCGCGAGCGCCGTACGCCCCGCCCCCGGCTCACCGTGCAGCACGACGACGGTCGGCCGGGTCCGCGTCGAGGCGCGGGCCGCGTGCACCCACTGGGCGATCTGCGCCAGCTCGGCCCGCCGCCCGGTGAACGGCCCCTCCGCCTTGGGGAGATGCCCGAAGGACTGCTCCAGCACCACCCGGGTGCGGGCCGCCGCGCTGCGGTCCCCGCCGCGCGACTGCCGCCCCACCGGGGCGGTCTGCTTCTTCGGGGTGCGCGCGGCGGGCGTCAGCATGCGCTGCTGGTCCAGGTACGGGCGGATGCCCCGTACCTCCAGGGCGGACAGCCACTGGAGGCGCAACTGCTCGGCCCCGCCCGGCTGTCCGGCCGCTCCGGCGCGGCGGTGGGCGGCCGGCCAGTGCGAGGCGGTCGCCTTCGCCACGGTCGTCGCCGTGCCGGCCACCGCGACGGCCGCGCCCGCGCCGAGCGCCAGGCCGGTGTTCGCGCCGAGCGCCAGATCCGCCCCGAACGCGGCAGCAGCGGCAACCCCCGTCACCAGCAGCGGCGTTCCGAGTGTCGCTCTGCTGAAGCGCTCCGAGAGCGGGCGCTCTCCCGCCGCCACCGAGTCCAGCGCCCGTGTGTACGCGGCGTACTCCTCGCCCGCGCTGGCGGCCATGGTGTCGAGCGCGGCCCGCGCCCGCGACATCAGCGCACCGGCATCGGTCCGTCCGCCGGTGCGCCGCGTCTCCTCCTCCACGGCGCGCACCAACAGCCTCTCGGCTTCCGCCCGATGGCTGTCCCGCATATGTGTCCCCCTCCGAGTGCCGCGCTCCGGACCTCGGGTTCCGGAGCGTCGGGTACCAAGCGTCAGATACCAAGCGTCGGGGTCAAGTGTCCTGCGTGGCGCGCCCCGGCGCGAGGGGCGCAGGGCAAGGGGAGAGTCAAGCCGCGGCCGGACGGCTCACCCCTGCGGCTCGCCGCCGCCCTCCTCCTGGTCCTCCACCGGGAGGCCCAGAACGACGCGGGTTGTCCCGGTGCGGCCGACAGCCTCGCCTCATCCCCCGTAGTTGCGCAGCAACTCGATCATGTGGCGGAGCTTCGGAATGGCGTCATCGCCAACCTTGTCCTTGTCGTTGAAGTGCATCAACTCGTTGCGGACCGCGCGCAGTTCATCGAGGTGAGCAGTGAAGGAATTGCGGTCCAGCGGCCAGCCGAGCCTGTCCCACTGCTTCGGATTGCTCAGCACCCGTTGGTAGTCGCCGTAGGACATCTGGCCGAAGGAGGTGAGGCCGCGGAGTCCCTCCGGATCACAGAGCTTGATCACTTCCGCAAGGTCGATGCCTTCCGAGATGATCCGACGCAGTTGCCGGTCGAGATCACCGATGAGCAGGAACGGCCTGGCCGTGGCACCGTATTCGGCTGCCACGTCGGCGATCGTGATGATTCCGGCGATCTGGTTCGTCTGGTCCCGCACCAAGAGGAAGCCGTGCTGCTCCAGATAGGGGAGAACATCGATCAGGTGGTCGGCGTAGCTGACGGCGTGGGCCTTGACGATGGCCCGGGTAAATGGAGCATTGCTGTCCGTGTGACGAGCCAGGGCCACGGATTCCCAGGTGACGGCCCCCTGAAGATTCCGCGTTCCTTGCAGGACGGGCAGCTGCGAGTACCCGTTGAGCTGCATCTTGGTGAAGACTTCCTCGAAGCTCGCCGATGAGGTGACCGACACGACTCCCCGGAGCGCCGAGGGCAGGTTGCCGACCGTCTGCCCCTGGATCGGTTCGCCTTTGTCCTCCTCATCGGAGGCGGCGGGTCCCGCCGCGCGGGTCGTCCTCGGCGTCTCTGTCTCTGTCGGCGCCTGCTGCTCGGGCGGCCCCTCCTCTTCAGCGACGTCCTCCGGGTCCACGGACGGCCCGGTCAAGGTGACCCGGTCGTCGATCCCCACGGCTGCGAAGTCCGGCATGGTGGACAGGCCGTGGTTGGCCAGCTCGGTGGCTATCTGCTCGCTCACCAGGTAGCCGCGGCGGGACGCTCCCCACCAGTCCAGCAGGTCGCGGACGGTGAGGGTGACGGGAGTGCCCGCGTCGGCCTGCTTCCGAGCCTCTTTGAGCCTGGCGTGCCGAGCCGCGGAGCTGTCCCCCGCAGGGCCGCTGTGAAGAGGTGGCTCCGCCACTGAGTCCAGGAGCTCCTGTCTCAGGATGTCCAGCAGGGCGCCGTTCTCCAGTTCCCAGGCGGTCCATCCGTCGTAGGGGCCCCGCCCAGTGGCTGCCGCAGCCGCAGTGGAAGGGGACTTGAAGCGGCGTCCGTCACTCAGTTCGATCCTGCCGTCTGCGGTCACCTCGGCGAGATGCACCTCCCCGGATCGCCTACGCGGGAAAGCGAGCCGTGTGCCTGCCTTCAGCAGCCCGACGGCAACGAGGTCGGAGACCAGGACCCGGCGCCCTTCGAACAGATAGGAGGCTCGCCCCAGAGGTTCTTCCGTACCGTCGCCCTGCGCGGAATCAGTCATCAGTCTCTCCCCCGGTGCGGTCCTGCCTCAAGACCTCCCGATCATCGCAGAGGCGGACTTCGTGGCGCCGGGTACGCCTCTCTCCGCTGATGTCACCGTACGAAGAACCTCGCACGGGCCCAGTGGCCCTGCGGATGCTCGCGCGCCGAACGAGTACGTCGTTCCTCACAACGTCCCGAGGTCGACGGCGACGGGGAAGGGCGCGGCGGCGTTGATCGCACCGGTGAACATCTCGCCGTCCCGGTACGCCTTGGTGGCAGGATCGAGAACGTAGGTGTAGACGATCGGGACACCCGTCGCGGCCTGCTCGATCCGCCAGTAGAAGGGGATGCCGGCCTTGGCGTACTGATCCACCTTCACGATGCGGTCCGTGGTCTCCGATCCGGGCGACACGACCTCGACGACCAGGAGTACGTGCTCGGGGCGGGTGGGCGTGAGGTCGATCGTTTCCGACTGGTAGACGATGACGTCAGGACGGCGGTTGGTGAGCGGAACGTCCTGCAGGCGGACGTCGAAGTCCGTGTCGGCGTTCCAGTCCGGGCCCGCAGCCGCGTCCAGGGCGTTGGCCAGGATGCGGGCCAGCCGGTTGTGGCGCTTGGAGGCGCTCGGGCTCACGACGACCATCCCGTCCACGATCTCGATGCCGGCGCACTGCTCCGCGGACCAGGAGTCGTACTGCTCCGCGCTGATCTGCGTATGCATCCACGCGGGCGCCACCATCTCGGCGGTCATGGTGTACCTCCTTCGAGAGGCCTCGGCAGGTCCGGCGCTGCTGCGCCAAGCGTACTGTTCCGAGGCGCCGGGCTGCCCGACTCGGAAGGGAAGGAGCCGCCCACCATGTCATGGCGCATAAGTGCCATTCGGCCGAGTGAGGTGGGCGCGTCAGTGTTTCACCGGTCGTGGCAGACGCTCTGAGAGGCTGGGCGTATGAACCGGTCGGCTGGTGTGAGCTCGCCTTATCTCCTCCAGCACGCCGGCATCCCCGTCGGCTGTTGGCTGTGATCGCCCGAGGCGGGATGTGGCCGTGCTGCCTATACGTCTCTGATGATCACGCGCTTACCGCAGAGCTTGGACCAATCGTCACGGTCGGAGGTCAGAACGATCGCGGGGGCCGGGACGCGGAGCGCGAGCGCGGCGACGAGGGCGTCGATCGCGTACTTGCGCCCATGCAGCCCGCCTGCGTCCTGAAGCAGCGCCACGGCGGTCAGGGAGTCCTCCTGGGTGACCGGTTCCACCCGCAGTCGGGAGAGCACCCACGTCAACCGCGCAGGATCGGTCTTGCCGTGTACGGCTTCGACGATGGTCAGCGCAGACACGAGGACGGGAACCCCGACCTGCCGGGATGCCTCGATGCGAGCCGCCATGCCGCGGTCGTTGCGCAGGAGCAGGGAGAGCGCCTCGGAGTCGAGCACCAGCGAGCGGGCCGACTGCTCCTTCACGCGGCGCCCCGCTCCGTGTTCTCGTCCGCGAACAGCTCGCGACGTGCGGCTTCGATCTCCTGCTCCGTGAGCGCGCCGTGCTCTTCTTCGTGGGCCGCGACGATCTCAGCGAGCCCGTCCATGGCGAGCTGGTGCCTGACAGCCTCGGTGACGTAGCCGGAGAGCCCCCGGCGGCCGGTCCTTGATCGGACTTCACTGACCAGCTCGGAAGGCATGGACACGGAGATGTTCTCAGTGACTCCCGAACGATTCTGCTTCATGGGATCAGTGTAAGACCATCTCTATTACATGCGCGAGATCGTCCGTGTACCCGCCGGACTGACGGCCGGCGGAGGCATCGCCGGAACCGCTGAAAGTCACTGTCCGGACCTAGGGCATGTTCGGCGGAAGCGCCGCCTTCGATCGAGTGATCAGATCGGAGCTCGCCCTGCGGCAGGGCAAGTGCTACGCCTCCGCACGGCGCAGGAACTGCCAGCCCAGCGCTGCCAGGGTGAGCGTCTGCACAAGTGAGGTGAGCACGAGTAAGAGGTGAACGGTGGGGGAGGACCAGAACGCGATCATGCAGACCATGGGCAGGATCAGAAACGTGAACAGGTCCACTGCTGTCTGAAGCCGCTTACGCATGGCGCGGCCCGCAACATCGCGGTTATAGACCTCCCACCCGAACAATGCGCCCCTGGCAGAGGCGAGTTCCCCCAGACGCGGCCCCAGCCGATCGCGGACGTAGCAGCCGATCGCCGAGATCTTCTCGTCATTGACCAAATAGGTGTGACGCCACAACCACGTCACCCAGCCTGGTGGCGTCCCATAAGGCGCCGGCGACCCCAACGAACAGCGCGGCCGCCGGCGAGAACTCCTGAATCGCGCGTTCGGCGATCACTGCGGCGGAGTGGTTTCCTTTGCTTGTCAGGCCAAGTGCGACACGGCACGACGTACCCTGCACGGTTCCCACTTCGAACCGGGTGCCACGCTCGTGGAGGTGCGCCTGCGGGCTCGCCAGCTTCTGGCGCACGGCCTGGTACTCGAGATTGAGGGCGGTGAGAATCACCACCGGGCCTTTCGGCATCTATTCCTCTTCCCCGTTCGGGTTCTCTTCCGTAGCGGACGGCGCGGGTTGGATCAGCGGTGGGAACAGGACGGTTTTTGGACCGGCCCGGTACAGCCGTGCCGGTCGCCCGCCCGTGCTCCTGCGGTCCGTCCCGACGGGAATGATGAATCCCTTCGCGGCTTGGACCTTCCGGTAGAAATTGCGAGTGTCGAGTTCGGTGCCCCAGACTGCCTCGTACACCTGTTGCAGCTCTGCGATGGTGAACTCCTCCCCGCAGAACGCCGTGGCCAGCGACGAGAACTCAAGCTTGGTACGGGCGTGTTCGATCCCGTCCGTGGCGATTCGACGGTGGTCGAAGGCGAGTTCCACCTCCCCCGACAGCACGGCTTCCGCGGGAACCCAGGAGGCATCGGTGGCATCCGTTCCCGCGACCGGGTCGGGTAGCCCTGGTGCGATCGCCAGGTGCGCCACGGAAACGACTCGGCCCCGGGGGTCGCGATTCGATTCTCCGTACACGGCCAACTGCTCAAGGTGTACCCAGCTGGATGCCAGGGCTGTTTCCTCGTTCAGTTCGCGGTGGGCGGCATCCAGGATCTCCTCGCGATCGTGGTTCAGGAATCCTCCGGGCAGGGCGGGCATGCTTCGGAAGGGGTCTTCACCCCGCTCCACCACGAGCACGTGGAGGCGGCCCTCCCGCAGCGTCAGGATCACGAGATCGACCGTCAGCAGTACAGGGGGCGGTGACCACGCGTCATCTTGCATGCTGTGTAAGGTACCTCAGTTATTGTCAACTTCACAATAAGGGGTGTGTGGTGCTTGCTGTCGCGCTCGACTCCGCAGTCCCGGTGCGGGTGATGGGGCTTCGCGGGCCGACCGGTTGGAACTGACTCCGCCAGTGCGTTCGGGTTTCGGGGTTCCCGCGGCCGGTGCTGCGATACTGCCCGCATGGTGAACCGCCTGGCCGATGCCATGTCCCCGTACCTCCTCCAGCACGCCGACAATCCCGTCGACTGGTGGCCCTGGTCGCCCGAGGCGTTCGAGGCGGCCAGAGAGCGGGATGTGCCCGTGCTGCTCAGCGTTGGGTACGCCAGCTGCCACTGGTGCCATGTGATGGCGCACGAGTCGTTCGAGGACGAGACCGTCGCCGCCTACCTCAACGCGCACTTCGTGCCCGTGAAGGTCGACCGGGAGGAGCGGCCCGACGTCGACGCCGTCTACATGGAGGCCGTCCAGGCGGCGACCGGGCACGGCGGGTGGCCGATGACCGTCTTCCTCACGGCGGACGCCGAACCCTTCTACTTCGGGACCTACTTCCCGCCCGAGGCCCGGCACGGCTCGCCCTCCTTCCAGCAGGTCCTGGAAGGTGTGGCGGCCGCCTGGACCGACCGGCGGGAGGAGGTCGCCGAGGTCGCCGGGCGGATCGTCGCGGATCTGGCGGGGCGTTCGCTGGTGCACGGTGGTGACGGGGTGCCGGGGGAGCAGGAGACCGCGCAGGCGCTGCTCGGGCTGACCCGGGAGTACGACGAACAGCACGGCGGGTTCGGGGGCGCGCCCAAGTTCCCGCCGTCCATGGTGGTGGAGTTCCTGTTGCGGCACTACGCCCGTACGGGGTCGGAGGGGGCGCTTCAGATGGCCGCCGACAGCTGTGCGGCGATGGCCCGGGGCGGGATCTACGACCAGCTCGGCGGGGGCTTCGCGCGCTACTCCGTGGACCGGGAGTGGGTGGTTCCGCACTTCGAGAAGATGCTGTACGACAACGCGCTGCTCTGCCGCGTGTACGCCCATCTGTGGCGTACCACCGGGTCGGACGAGGCCCGGCGGATCGCCCTGGAGACCGCCGACTTCATGGTGCGGGAGCTGCGGACCGCCGAGGGCGGCTTCGCCTCCGCGCTGGACGCGGACAGCGAGGACGCCGACGGCAAGCACGTCGAGGGCGCCTTCTACGTGTGGACGCCCGCCCAGCTCCGTGAGGTGCTGGGCGAGGAGGACGCCGCCTTCGCCGCCGCGTACTTCGGGGTGACGGAGGAGGGGACGTTCGAGGAGGGGTCCTCCGTGCTCCGGCTGCCGGGGGAGGCGGGGCCCGTGGACGCCGCCCGGGTCGCGGACGTACGGGCCCGGCTGCTGGCGGCCCGTGCGGAGCGGCCGCGCCCGGGGCTGGACGACAAGGTGGTCGCCGCCTGGAACGGGCTCGCCATCGCCGCGCTCGCCGAGACCGGAGCGTACTTCGACCGGCCGGATCTGGTGGAGCGGGCCACCGAGGCCGCCGATCTGCTGGTCCGGGTGCATCTGGGCGAGGTGGCCCGGCTGACCCGCACGTCCAGGGACGGGCGTGCCGGCGACAACGCCGGGGTGCTGGAGGACTACGGCGACGTCGCCGAGGGCTTCCTCGCCCTGGCGGCGGTGACCGGGGAGGGCGCCTGGCTGGAGTTCGCCGGGTTCCTGCTGGACATCGTGCTGGAGCAGTTCACCGGCGATGGCGGGCAGCTCTACGACACCGCCCACGACGCCGAGCAGCTCATCCGCCGGCCCCAGGACCCCACCGACAGCGCCACCCCGTCCGGGTGGACGGCAGCCGCCGGTGCGCTGCTCTCGTACGCCGCGTACACCGGGTCCGAGGCCCACCGGACGGCTGCCGAGGGTGCGCTCGGTGTGGTGAAGGCGCTGGGGCCGCGCGTGCCCCGGTTCGTCGGCTGGGGCCTCGCGGTGGCCGAGGCGCTGCTGGACGGGCCCCGTGAGGTCGCCGTCGCCGGGCCCGTCGGCGGGGAGCTGCACCGTACGGCGCTGCTGGGGCGGGCCCCGGGCGCGGTGGTCGCGGCCGGCGAGGGCCCGGGGGCGGGGGCCGAGTTCCCGCTGCTGGTGGACCGGCCGCCGGTGGGCGGGGAGCCGACCGCGTACGTCTGCCGCCACTTCGTGTGCGACGCGCCGACGACCGATGCCGGTGAGCTGGCGGGGAAGCTCGGGGGCTGAGCGCCGTCGTGGACTGCGGTGAGGGGCCGGTAGCCCGTGCGGCCGGCCCCTCGGTCGTCGGCGTACCGACTATCCGTGCTGGTACGCCACCATCGAGATGCCCACGTAGTGCGTGACGAAGGCCGCCAGCGTCAGCGAGTGGAAGACCTCGTGGAAGCCGAACCAGCGCGGCGACGGGTTCGGCTTCTTGATCCCGTAGATCACGCCGCCCGCGCTGTACAGCAGCCCGCCGACCACGACGAGGACCAGGACCGCGATGCCGCCGGTCCGCATGAAGTCGGGCAGGAAGAAGACCGCCGCCCAGCCCATCGCGATGTAGCACGGGGTGTAGAGCCAGCGCGGCGCGCCGACCCAGAACACCCGGAAGGCGATGCCCGCCGCCGCGGCCGCCCAGACCGCCCACAGCAGGGGCCGGGCGGTGGACTCGGGGAGCAGGAGCAGCGTCAGCGGCGTGTAGGTGCCCGCGATGATCAGGAAGATGTTCGCGTGGTCCAGGCGGCGGAGCACCGCCTCGCCCCGCGGCCCCCAGGTGCCGCGGTGGTAGACCGCGCTGACGCCGAACAGCAGACAGGCGCTGAGGACGTAGACGCCGCAGGCGATCCGGGCCACCGTGCTGTCGGTCAGGGCGATCAGGGTGATCCCGGCGATCACCACCGCTGGGAACATTCCGGCGTGCAGCCAGCCGCGCATGCGCGGTTTGGCGGGGACGGGGTCGAGTACGACGGGGCCCGGGGTCTGCGCGCTAGCGGCGGCGTCAGTCATATCCGCATGCTACCTACGCCACCGTAAGTAGTGGATTTGGGGCGCAAATGAGTGGCGATGCTCACGTGTGAGCCCCCCTGGACATATGGGCGGAACGGTCGGATGATCAAATGAGTGCAGTCGGCACCGGATGAGCGCCAGGGGATTTCGAAGGGTACGAAGCATCCGGGTCGCAGCCCCCACGGGGCCTTCAGACAACTGACACCCTCAACTAGGAGCGATCGTGGCGCGCGACATCGCGGCTCCCCTCACTGTCCCCACCCACCACCAGGAGCTGGTCTCCTGGGTCGACGAGATCGCAGCGATCACCCAGCCGGACCGGGTGGTCTGGTGCGACGGCTCCGAGGCCGAGTACGAGCGCCTGTGCGGGGAGCTCGTGGCCAAGGGCACGTTCACCAAGCTGGACGGGATCAAGCGGCCGAACTCGTACTACGCCGCGTCCGACCCGAGCGATGTCGCCCGCGTCGAGGACCGTACGTTCATCTGCTCCAAGGAGGAGAAGGACGCGGGTCCGACCAATCACTGGAAGGACCCCGCCGAGATGCGGGCCATCTTCACCGGTGCGGACGGTGTGTTCCGTGGGTCCATGCGCGGTCGCACCATGTACGTCGTGCCCTTCTGCATGGGGCCCGTCGGCTCGCCGCTCTCCGCGATCGGCGTCGAGATCACCGACTCCGCGTACGTCGCCGTCTCCATGCGCACCATGACCCGCATGGGCCAGGCCGTCCTGGACGAGCTGGGCACCGACGGCTTCTTCGTGAAGGCCGTCCACACCCTGGGCGCTCCCCTGGAGGAGGGCCAGGAGGACGTTCCGTGGCCCTGCAACACCACCAAGTACATCTCGCACTTCCCCGAGGACCGCGAGATCTGGTCGTACGGCTCCGGCTACGGCGGCAACGCCCTGCTCGGCAAGAAGTGCTACGCCCTGCGCATCGCGTCCGTCATGGCCCGCGACGAGGGTTGGCTCGCCGAGCACATGCTCATCCTGAAGCTGACGCCTCCGCGCGGTGAGTCCAAGTACGTCGCGGCCGCGTTCCCCTCGGCCTGCGGCAAGACCAACCTCGCCATGCTGGAGCCGACGATCCCCGGCTGGACCGTGGAGACCATCGGCGACGACATCGCCTGGATGCGGTTCGGCGAGGACGGCCGCCTCTACGCGATCAACCCCGAGGCCGGCTTCTTCGGCGTCGCGCCCGGCACCGGCGAGCACACCAACGCCAACGCCATGAAGACCATGTGGGGCAACTCCGTCTTCACCAACGTCGCGCTCACCGACGACGGCGACGTCTGGTGGGAGGGCATGACCGAGGAGGCGCCCGCGCACCTCACGGACTGGAAGGGCAACGACTGGACCCCCGAGTCCTCCACGCCCGCCGCCCACCCCAACGCCCGCTTCACCGTCCCCGCCGGACAGTGCCCGATCATCGCGCCCGAGTGGGAGGACCCCAAGGGCGTGCCGATCTCCGCGATCCTCTTCGGCGGTCGCCGCGCCTCCGCCGTCCCGCTGGTCACCGAGTCCTTCGACTGGCAGCACGGCGTCTTCCTCGGAGCCAACGTCGCCTCCGAGAAGACCGCCGCCGCCGAGGGCAAGGTCGGCGAGCTGCGCCGCGACCCGTTCGCCATGCTGCCGTTCTGCGGCTACAACATGGGCGACTACATGAACCACTGGGTCAAGGTGGGCGCCGACAAGGCCGACCAGTCGAAGCTCCCGAAGATCTACTACGTCAACTGGTTCCGCAAGAACGAGGCGGGCAAGTTCGTCTGGCCCGGCTTCGGCGAGAACAGCCGCGTCCTGAAGTGGATCGTGGAGCGCCTGGAGGGCAAGGGCGAGGGCGTCGAGTCCCCGATCGGCATCCTGCCGGCCAAGGGCGCGCTCGACACCGAGGGCCTGGACCTCTCCGAGGCCGACCTCGACTTCCTCCTCACGGTCGACAAGAAGGTCTGGCGCGAGGAGGCCGCCCTGGTCCCCGAGCACCTCAACACCTTCGGCGACCACACGCCCAAGGAGCTGTGGGATGAGTACCACGCGCTGGTGAAGCGCCTGGGCTGAGCCCGGCGCTCCCGCTGAACCCCGCGGCCGGGTCCGTCGGACATCCGCCCTGACCTGTGGGGCCGAACGACCCGCCGCGGTACGGGGCCTGTCCTCGCCGACAGCCCCGGAGGGCCTGTCCCCGACCAAGGACACCCTCCCGGCCCCCGGAACCCCCTCACGGTTCCGGGGGCCGCTCCTTCTCCGCGGGGGGCGTGCGCCGCAGACCGCCCACGCCCCCGCCCCGGTCCTCCAGGTACTTCGTGTGGGACCGCTGGCGCAGCTCCTCCGCCTCCCGCAACCCGTCCACCAGCTCCTGCGCCTCCCCGTGCAGCAGCGCCACCTGCCGCTCCAGCTCCTCCTCCGGAGCCCGCGCGCCCGGCGCGAGCCGCGTCCACCACCGGGTCCGCAGATACGCGTCGACGGACTCCGGAACGTCCCGGCGCACCGCCCGCGCCACCACGTGCACGCCCTCCGGATCGTCCGCCAGCGCCTCCGAGGCCCAGCCGGGGGCGAGCAGCCCGTCCAGCAGGCCGGTCAGCGCGGCGAGCCGTTCCGTCGCGGCGGCCGGCAGATCGACCCGGTCCAGATACGCCCGCAGGGTCACCAGGTCGGCCCGCAGTTCGTCCAGCCGGGACGACGGCTCCTCGAACGCGGGGGCGGGCGGCCGGGGCGGCGGGGCGAGCAGCGCGCCCGCCCCGTACAGCCCGCCGACCACCACCGGCCAGTACGGCCCCGCGAGCCCGGTGAAGGTGAGCGCGAGACCGCCGAGGGCCGCGGCGCCGCCGGTCAGATTCCGGGCCGACTCCAGATAGCCGACGGCCCGCGTCGCCACGGATCTCCCTCCGCCCGGGCCCCTACTGGTAGCCACGGATCTCCTCGAACGCCCCGTCCAGCGAACCGGGACCCTCCTCCTTCGTCCCGTCGAAGAGCCGGCCGCCGGTCAGTGAGGCGATCGACTCCAGCTCCGAGCGGTCGGAGTCGCCGAACACGATCGGGAACACCGGGGTGACCTGCCGGGCGGCGGGCAGCGCCCGGTAGAACGCCGCGAACTCCGCCGCCGACCGGCCCGCCGTGTTCTCGCCGTCCGTCATCAGCACGACGGAGGTGAACGCGGATTCGGTGTCCGGGCCGAGGTGGTCGTAGGCCGCGGCGAGCGACGAGTAGATCGCGGTGTCCCCCTCGGCCGTCAGCGCCGCGGCGTCCGCCCGGATCGCCGCGGGGCCCGCCTTCGGGTCCGCCGGGTCGACAATGTGCGTGCGGACCTGTTTGACGGTGGACCCGAACGGCAGCAGCGTGACCTGTTCACGCTCACGGAAGTCGCCGGTCAGCCCGTTCAGCGCGGACTTCAGCCGCTCCAGCCGCCCGCCCTTCATCGACCCGGAGGTGTCCAGCACGTACACGGTCCGCGACGGCCGCCGCAGCCGGTGCTCGTACGAGGACAGCAGCCCGTCCGCGACCGACCGCGTACCGGGGAAGGGCAGTTCGCGGCGCTGCTCGGGGGAGAGCGGATCGGCGGGGCGCGCGCCGGCGACGACCGGCCGGCGCAGGGTCCGCCCGGTGATGTCCCGCTGCACGGCGGTGGACCGGAAGTGCTCGGCCAGGGTGCGCACGGCGTCCCGGGCGTCGGGCGTGGCCCCGGTGAGGGCGCTCAGCGGGTAGTCGGCGGTCACCACCCCGTCGCGGGGGCGGATCACCGTCAGCCCGGCGCCGGTGTCCCGGTTCAGGGACAGCAGCACCGACTCGTAGTTGATCAGCGCGTCCACCGTGGAGCGCCGGGCGTACGCCGAGGCCAGCCAGCCGGAGGAGCCGGAGGTCAGCCGCTGCCCGGCGAAGAACTCCTTCAGCTTCGGCCCGGCCTCGCGGACATCGGCGTCGGTGAGCGCAGCCTGTGCGCCGGAGAGCCCGGACGCCACCGAGATCAGCGCGGCGAAACCGGAGTTGGAGCGGCTCGGGTCGGTCATCCCGTACGTCAGGTCCCCGGCCGCGACCGCCCGGTGGACCTGCGCCCAGCTGACCGCCCCGGCACCCCAGCCGAGCCGCCGTACGGTCTCGGGCCGCACCCCGAGGGCGACCGGAGAGGCCATCAGCGGGGTCTCGGAGGCGATCCGGCGGGCGGCCTCCGGGTCGAGCCGCAGATAGTCGTTGGACGACAGCCACACCGCGTCGAACGCCCCGTTCCGCCTTCCCGGACGCCAGGCGCTCCACGGCGTCCAGCGTGCCCGCCCAGGTGGGCCGCACGGTGATCCCGGTCACCTCGCGGGCCTTCTCCAACAGGGGTTCCATGTCGCTGAGTTCGCTGGAGGCCAGCACCCGGACGGTCCCCGTGCGGGGCCGCCCGTCGTCGCCGCCCCGGCCGGTGTCCCGCCCGCCGTCCCGGTCCGTCGTGCAGGCGGCGAGCGGGGCGATCAGGGCCGCGGCCAGCAGCGGGAGGAACGCGCGCCGGGCCAGGGGGCCCTTCCTCGGGCGGCTGTTCATGAGCGGCCCCCCTCCAGTTCCGGATCCGCCGCGCGGTTGCGTTCCAACCGGGCCCCGGCCTCCTGGAGTTCGGCGGTGAGCGACTCCACGGTGGCCGCCATGGCCCCGGTCGCCCGCGCCTTGTACGTGTCGATGGCGTCGAGCGTCGCGTAGATCTGCCCGAACGCGGTGCGCAGGGTCTCGACGCCGACCGCGGGGTCGGCCGCGATGCGCTGGATCTCCCCGCTCTGCGTGGCGAGCATCTCCGCGTTGCCCCGGATGAGGTCCTCGGTGGTCGAGCGCAGCACCTGCACCTGCTCGGTGACCCGGCGCTGGTTCTCCAGCGCCGAGGAGAGCATCACCGCGATCCGCAGCGCGGCCACGGTGGTGGTGGCCGCCCGGTCGACGCCCTTGATCAGCTCGTCGTTGTTGCGCCGTACGACGTCCATCGCCAGGTACCCCTGGGCGCAGACCGCGATCTGGGTCAGCAGGTCCTGGTGCTTCTGCCGCACGGGAAAGAGGACGTCGGCCCGCAGCGCGTCCGCCCGCACCGGGTCGCCCGCCGCCTCGGCCTCCGCGACGCGCCGTTCCACCACGCCGTCGAGGGCCTCGGTGAGCACCGCGTACTCCTGGAGCTTGCCCATGTACTCCCAGAGGCGGGTGCGCTCGGTGTGCAACGCGGCGTTGTCGCGGCGCAGTTCGTCCTGGCCGCCGCGGAGCGAGCCGACGATCCGGTCGAGAGTGCCCTTGGCGGAGGCGTACTTCGCGACGTGGTCGCGCAGCCGGCGCCCGCCCGGCAGCCGGGACAGCAGCCGGCGGGCCCCGCGCCCCGGGGTGTCGCGCGGATCGAGGTCCTCCACCGTGCGGCGCAGCTCGACCAGCGAGGACCCCACCCGGGCCGGGGCGTCGCCCTCGCCGGAAGCGAGCGCCCGGACGGTGCGGTCCAGCATCCGGTTGGACTGCTGGGCGGCGCCGCGGATGTCGCCCTGCCCGAGCGCGGCGATCTCGCCGACCCGGGCGCCGAATTCGGGGGAGCGGGCGTCGAGCCCGGCGAGCCCCTCGACGTACTCCTCGGCGCGCCGGACCAGGTCGGCGCGCACGGACTCCGCGACCGGGACGAGCCCGGCGGCCTGCTCGGCGCGGATGGGGGTGACGGGTGCGGGCGGGGTGAGCACGAGCGGGGTGGTCGGTGGGTCGTACGGCTGTCGAGGGTCCTGAGGCCCGGCGTTCGGGGGCCCGGCGTTCTGAGGCATGGTGGAGGTCTCCTGTGCTGCGGGTGCGATTCCGGGGAACAGGGCGTGCCGCGGGGCCGGGCGTCGTCAGCCGCGGGCCCGCCGTGCCATCGAGCGCAGCACCTCCGCGGTGGGCACGGGCGCCTGGCGTACGCCGGTCAGCCGCTGGTCGATGTAGGCGGTGTGGTCCGCGGTCGCGGTGATGAACTCGGCCGCCGCGCCCTGGGGCCGGAAGCCGTGCCGTACCGCCAGCTTCCGCAGCCCGGGGTCGGTGGAGAGCAGCTCGCCGAGCTCGCGGCCGTGCTCCGTCAGCGGTACGAGGGTGTGGTCGCTGGACACGGTGGTGTCCGGGTAGAGGATGACGAGGTCGCCGATCTCCTGCCGCTGACTGCTCATCAGGAGGGAGGCCACCTGCGACTCGTAGACCAGCACGAGGGGGTTGCCCACTCCGCTGATGAAGTCGCGGAACGGCGCGTCGCTGCTCGTCTGCTGCGCACCCTGCACCTGGACGAGCTTGCGCATGAGGGGAGCGGTGCGCTCCACGGCCTTCGCGTCCGTGGCGACCCGGCCGCCGTCGGCGACATAGGAGGCGGCGGCGAGGTAGAGGGCGCCGGAGTTGGAGGTGACGGGGTCGGTGCTCGTGATGAACACCGTGCCGCTCAACTCGGCGTGCCCGGAGGCCCCTTTGAGCTGCTGCCAGGTCCGGTCGTCCTCGGCCGCCGCGAGGTAGGGGCCCATGAGCAGTGTCCCCTGCGTGGTGAACTTCGACCCGTCGGCGGCCCGCAGCCGGGCCAGCCCGTTGTCCGCGAGGACCTCGGCAGCGTTGCGGTGGGCCACCACGACGAGCGGCGAGTAGAACGGTCGCAGCGGTCCGCCCTGGGCATCGGCTCCCCGACGCAGCTCATCGGCCGGGGCCTTGGAGCCGGGGAAGGCGAAGTCGTGGCCCTTCAGGGGCAGTCGGTCCATCGCCCAGGATCCGGAGGTCTCCGTTCGCACGGTGAACCCCTTGGCCGCGAGCGCCTTCACGGTGTCGGGGTCGGCGAAGAACTCGGCCTTCTCCGACCCGATCACCCCGCGCACGGTCTTCGCGGCGGTGCCGCTGTTCCCGCTGTCGCGGCCCAGGGCGACGGCCGCTGCCACACCGGCGATCAGCACGACCGCCAGGACGATTCCCACGATGCGTCTCACCTGCGCAGCGTGCTCGCGGAAACCCACATTCCGGGCCGAGTTGGGTGGACGGAAGATGAAGGGGTCATCCCAGAACGCAACGGCCCCGTCGCGGCAGGGCGGTGGCACCCGGTCCGCGCGCCTCGACGGCACGCGGACCGGGGCCGTCAGGGGGCGCCGACCAGCTGCCCGGAGAGGGCGGGGTCGGCGAGGGCCGCCGTGTGGGCGTCCATCCGTATCGCGGAGAGGATGGCGACGGTCGTGTCGGCGCGGGACGCAGCCACCAGCAGGGCGCGGCCCGCGAGGGCGTGGGCGCGGCGGTGGAGGACCGCGGGGGCGGCGTCGGTCAGGCCGGCGTGCCGGGCGGGCGGGGCGCCGCGCAGCCGGGCCACCTGCTCGGCGATCCGGTCGCCCGCCGTGGTGAGGCCCAGCTCGTCGGTGACCGCGAGGAGGGCGGCCAGGTGCCCGGCGAGCTGGATGTCCAGCTCCTCCTCGCGACTGCGGTGCGGAAAGTCCGCTCCGTCGGCCGGGGTGTGGACCGAGGGGCTGCGGATCGGCTCGTACATGGATGGCCTCCCGATGGTGCGTGGAACCATCCTACATTGGAATGAGTCTAAAGTTGTGCTTGATCCGGAAGGAGGGTGTTCCTGGAGGCCGGGACGCCCCCTCAAGGCTGGCCGTAACCGTCCAGGAAGGTACCGATCCGGGTCACCGCGTCGGTCAGGTCCTCGACCGTCGGCAGGGTGACGATCCGGAAGTGATCGGGCTCGGGCCAGTTGAAGCCGGTGCCCTGCACGACCATGATCTTCTCGGCCCGCAGCAGGTCCAGCACCATCTGCCGGTCGTCCTTGATCCTGTAGACCTTGGGGTCGAGCCGGGGGAAGAGATACAGCGCCCCCTTCGGCTTCACACAGGTCACCCCGGGGATCGAGGTCAGCAGGTCGTACGCCACATCCCGCTGCTCCAGGATCCGGCCGCCCGGCAGCACCAGGTCCTGGATCGACTGCCGCCCGCCGAGCGCGGTGGCCACCGCGTGCTGCGAGGGCATGTTGGCGCAGAGCCGCATGTTGGCGAGGATCGTCAGCCCCTCGATGTACGAGGTGGCGTGCGCCTTCGGTCCGCAGACGGCCATCCAGCCGGAGCGGTAGCCGGCCACCCGGTAGTTCTTGGAGAGCCCGTTGAAGGTCAGCACCAGGAGATCCGGGGCCAGCGCCGCCGTCGGGGTGTGGGTCGCGCCGTCGTAGAGGATCCGGTCGTAGATCTCGTCGGAGCAGACGATCAGGTTGTGCCGCCGGGCGATCTCGGTGAGACCGCGCAGCATCTCGTCGTCGTACACCGCACCGGTCGGATTGTTCGGGTTGATGATCACCAGGGCCTTGGTGCGGTCGGTGATCTTCCGCTCGATGTCCGCGAGGTCCGGCATCCAGTCGGCCTGCTCGTCGCACCGGTAGTGCACGGCCGTCCCGCCCGCCAGCGAGACCGACGCGGTCCACAGCGGATAGTCGGGAGCCGGTACGAGCACCTCGTCGCCGTCGTCCAGCAGCGCCTGCATCGACATCTGGATCAGCTCGGAGACGCCGTTGCCCAGGTAGATGTCCTCGACGTCGAGGTCGATGCCCTTGGTCTGGTAGTGCTGCATCACCGCGCGGCGCGCGGACAGCAGGCCCTTCGCGTCGCCGTAACCGTGCGCGCCCGCGACGTTGCGCAGGATGTCCTCGAGAATCTCCGGCGGGCACTCGAACCCGAACGCGGCTGGGTTGCCCGTGTTCAGCTTGAGGATGCGCTGACCGGCCGCTTCCAGCCGCATCGCCTCCTCCAGCACGGGACCCCGGATCTCGTAACAGACGTTGGAGAGCTTCGTGGACTGGATGACCTGCATGTCCGCGAGCTTACGGCGGCGTTTCGCGAGGTGCGCGGGGATTGCTCCCGGCGTACTCCCTCCGGGGCGCCTCCCCGCCCCGCCCCGTCTTCCATCGCCATGCCCGCCGCCGCCCCGGGCCGTGGGATCGCCCGGTCGGGGCGGCGTCGCGGCTTGGAAACGGGGCGTGGGCGGCCGGAACGGGTGAGATGCGCCACGCGGGGGACCGTACCGGAGCCCAGTGCCGAGCCCGGCCGGGCCAGCGCACCCGTTCCGGCGCCTCACTCCGGCCGTCACCGCTGTCACCCCAGCCGTCACCGCGGCCGACGTGTACCGACGCGCCCGTTCCGGCCGCCGGGGGGCGTCACTCCGGCAGCCGGACGCCCTCCGGGAGGCGGATGCCGAAGTCGTCCGCCAGGACACGCAGCGCCTCGTCGCCGTCCTTCAGCCGCCGCTCCTGGATCGTGCCGTCGTCGGCCGTCTCCACCAGGTCGAGCCCCGACAGTGCGAGGTGGGAGCCGATCCGGGTGCGCTGCGCGTACACCGCCTGCCGGAACGGTGAGCGCGGGTGCGTCGCGATGAACCAGTTGATCACCTCGTAGTCAGGCTTCTCGTACGGGTCCAGGGTGAAGTCGTACTGCGGCTCCCACGACCTGCCCCGGCCGGCCTGGAGCTCCCACAGCGGCAACGGACCGTGGTGCGGTGCGTGGACCAGTCGGTGGCGGCGCGGCACGTCGGACAGCTCGGCGCCCTCCACCAGCTCGATCGGCTCCAGCAGGGCGCCGGCCGCCCCGAACCCGACGTCCGCCAGATACGGGTGCGGCTCGCCCGTCACGTCCACCCGCATCAGCATGTGCGTACGGGGCCGGATGTCGCCCGGCGCGGCGCCCAGCACCACTCGGGCCGTCAGCGGCGTCACGGAGAAGCCGATCTGCCTCAGCGCGGCGGAGAAGAGGGTGTTGTGCTCGTAGCAGTAGCCGCCGCGCCCGCCGTGCACGAGCTTCGCCTCCAGGTCGTCGAGTGCCAGCGACGGGGCGGAGCCGAGGACGGCCTCCAGGTTCTCGAACGGGATGCCGATCAGGTGGGCGCGGTGCAGGGACCGCAAAACCTCCAGCGTGGGGCGGGGCTTTCCGGTCCAGCCGATGCGGGCGAAGTACGCGTCGAGGTCGAGAGTCATACGCCGACCGTACGCATCCGGGGCGCGGGCGCGCCTCCGACCGTGGACCTAAGTGCGCGAACGGACGGCCTCGGTCCCGGGACCGAGACCCCGGTCCGCGCAGGTGGCGGGAGGTGCGGCTCGCTCAGATCCTGCTCAACTCGGGTGAGAGCCGGGCCGGGCCGGGTAGCGGTGGTCATATGAGCATGTTCCGGAAGCCCCAGCCCCTCGCCGTACACGTCCTCCGAGACGCCCCCGATGTCGTCGCCGGGCTCCGGCGTGCGCTGGAGGCCGCCACGGACTCCGAGCGCCCCGGCCTGGAGCGCGCCCTCGTCCTGGCCGAGGACGCCGCCGCGCGCCCGGACGAGGAGCTGCGCGGCCGGTGGGTGCGACAGCGGCTCACCGCCGCCGGACACGACGGCCCGGCGGACTCGGTGGAGGCCATCAAGGTCCTGCGCCGGGCCGAACCCGGTCTGACGCTGCTCCAAGCGGTGACGTACGCCAAGGAGGCGGAGGCGGCGGAGACGGCGGAGGCGGCGGAAGCCTGAGGCGGGCTGGGCGGAAGCGGCATGGTTGTCGGACGTGCCGCTTAGGCTGGTCGAAGGTGCCGGGGGGCGACAAGTACCCACTGTGAAGTGGGTGGTTACCTCGCGGCCGACGACCAAGCAGGGGAGGGCGGACGATGCGGATCGTACGGAGGCCGGGGGCTTTCGTCTGCGGGATCGACGCGGCGATGGACGTGATCGGCGGCAAGTGGAAGGTGCTCATCCTGTGGGCGTTGAACGAGCGGACCTGCCGCTTCGGTGAGCTGCGCCGGGCCGTGACCGGGGTGACCGAGAAGGTGCTCAGCTCCCATCTCAGGGAGCTGGAGGACGACGGCATCGTGCACCGCGAGGTGTATGCCGAAGTGCCGCCGCGCGTGGAGTATTCGCTCACCCCGCTGGGCCTCTCGCTGAACGCCGCGCTGGAGCCGCTGGGGCAGTGGGGGCGCGACCACATCTGTCGCGGTGCGGAGGAGACCGGAGTCGATGCGGGAATCGGTGTCGCGGTCGATGCCGGAGTCGGCGCCGGGGCCTGTTGCGGGGCCGCTCCCGAGGGTGTGGTGGGGCTGAGATAGCGACCGCCGCGGTCGCGGCCGGAACCGGCCCCTTGTGCTGGGACCCCTTGTGATGGCCTGACATCTGCGCCAACATGCGCATGTCAAAAGCCGGAAGATCTCCGGCCCTTGGCATCACTGGAGGGGACCCCCCACATGAACAAGCCTCTCGTCGGTGCGTTTCTTGCTGCCCTGCTCCTGGGAGCGGGTGCCGCGCCCGTCGCCGCAGCCGCACCCGCGCCGCAGACACAGGAAGCCGCGCCCAAGGCCGACCCCGCCGCGAAGGCCGTGACCTTCGCCGGGACCGTCGCGCTCAGCAACTGCTCGGGCTCCGTCGTCCGTAGCCCCGACGCCGCCCCCACCGACCCCGCCCTCGTGCTCTCCAACGGGCACTGCATGGAGTCCGGCTTCCCGGGCCCCGGCGAGGTCGTGGTCGACCAGCCGTCCTCCCGGACGTTCACCCTGCTCAACGCCTCGGGCAGTGGTGTCGGCACCCTGAAGGCGAGCAAGATCGCGTACGGCACCATGACCGACACCGATCTCTCGCTCTACGAACTCACCAGCACCTACCAGCAGATCGAGGACAGCTACGGCATCCGGGCGCTGGAGCTGGAGACCGCCCACCCGACGGCGGGCACCGCCATCACGGTCGCCTCCGGCTACTGGAAGCGCACCTACAGCTGCGACATCGACGGCTTCGTCCACCAGCTCAAGGAGGGCCGGTGGACCTGGAAGGACTCGGTCCGCTACACCCCGGAGTGCCAGACCATCGGGGGTACGTCCGGCTCGCCGGTGATCGACGACGCCACCGGCAAGGTGGTCGCCGTCAACAACACCGGTAACGAGAGCGGCCAGGAGTGCACGGACAACAACCCGTGCGAGGTCGACGAGAACGGCGAGGTGACCGTCCGCGAGGGCATCAACTACGCCCAGCAGACGTACAACATGGTCCCGTGCATCGGGGCCGGCAGCACGATCGACCTCACTCGTGAGGGCTGCGCGCTGCCCAAGCCGTAACCGGAGCAACGGCAGTGGCCAACGGTGATTCCGGCGCGCGCCGCCTCGATCCCGTCCAGCAGCACCCCGAGCCCCACCCGGAACGCCTCCCGGGCCTCCCGCTCCGGATACGGCATGGCCTCCGCGCCCTCTCCCGTGCCCGGGTACGGCTCCACCGGCCCGTCCGCCTCCAGCCGGCTCACGGCGGGGAAGCGCTCCGCGAAGTCGGGGACCAGCTCCATCAGGGCCGCCGAGCGCGCCGCCCACCACTCCTCGTCGGAACTCCCGGTCGCCGCCGCGGCCAGCCGTGCGTCGGCCACCACCTGCGCCGACCCCCGTAGATACGGGTACAGGGTCCCGACCAGCCGCCGAAGCGACCCCGCCTCAAGACCGGTCGCCCGCAACAGGCCGACCAGCGTGTCCAGGCCCGCGTACTCGTGCGGCCCCAGTACCGGACGCGCCTGAGAGACCTGGAGCACCCAGGGGTGCCGGACGTAGAACTCCAGGATCTCCCCGGCCCAGGCGGTGAGCGCCGCCCGCCAGTCGGCCGGCTCCGGCCGGGCGGCGGGGAGTTCGGCGTGGACGGCGTCGTACATCAGGTCCAGCAGCTCGCTCTTGCCGGGGACGTAGGTGTAGAGCGCCATCGCCGTGCGCCCGAGCCGGTCGCCGACCGCGCGCATCGACAGGGCCCCCATCCCCTCCTCGTCCGCGAGCGCCACGGCGGCCGTCACGATCGCGTCGACGCTCAACCGGGGCTTGGGGCCCGGGCCGCCGCGCGTGGGGGGCGGGGTGTCCGCGCGCCACAGGAGGGAGAGGGAACGGCGCGGGTCGCCCTGCCCGGCGAAGACCACCACTTGCGACTCCTTACGGCGTAAACTAACGTCCGGCGGGTAATCCATTACGCCGTAAGGTATCAGCGTGGGAGAGAGGTCGGGCACGATGAGCCAGGCACTGCCGGTCACCTGTGTGCGGGTCACGGACGTCGATCGGATCACCCCCGGGACGGCCAGGATCGGCTTCACCGCCGAAGAACTGCCCGGCCTGCTGGAGGACCGCCCCGACCAGCAGCTGAAGCTCTGCCTGCCGCGCGCCGGGCAGACCGTGCCGCGGCTGCCGGAGCAGGGCGCGGACGACCCGTACGGCATGCGCTGGTACGAGGCGTTCCTCGCGATTCCGGAGGCGGAGCGGCCCTGGATGCGCAGTTTCACCGTCCGCTCCTACGACCGCGAACGCAACGTGATGACCGTGGACTTCGTGCTCCACGGCGACGGCGGCCCCGCCTCCCGCTGGGGTGCGGCGGCCCGGGCCGGTGACGTCCTCGGCATGGTCGGCCCGTCCTCCCTCTACGCCCGCCCGCTGCCCGCCGCCCGGCGGATGCTCCTCGCCGGGGACGAGACGGCGCTCCCGGCGATCGCCACGGTGCTGGAGGCGCTGCCCGCCGGAACCGGGGCCGTGGTCTTCGCCGAGGTGGCGGGCGCGGGGGAGGAGCGGGAGCTGCCGTCCGCCGCCGGTGGGTCCGAGGTCCGGTGGGTGCACCGGGACCGGGGCGGCTCCCTGGTGGCGGCGGTGCGGAAGGCGGGACCGGGGCTCGACGGGGTGGACGCGGCCTGGGTGGCGGGCGAGTCCTCCGCCGTCCGGGCGCTCCGCCGCCATCTGGTGGAGGAGCGCCGACTGCCCAAGGCCGCCGTCGAGTTCAGCGGCTACTGGCGCCGCGCGCTCACCCAGGACGACGCCCCCACCGAGGAGGACCTCGCCTGGGCGGCGGAACGCGCGGCGGACGCTTCGTAGACTTCGCGAAGAGCCCTCAGACGGCCCCCGCCCCGGACCCCGCTCCCCGGACCGCCCGGCCCGCCAGCACCGAGGTCCGCCTGCCGTCCTCGATGACGAACCGGCCGTCGATCAGCACATGCGGGACGCCGACCGGGAGCACGCGCGGCTCCTCGAACGTGGAGCCCGCCGCCACCGTCTCCGGGTCGAACAGCACCAGGTCCGCCCGGTAGCCCTCGCGCACCAGGCCCCGGTCCGCGAGCCGCAGCCGGGCGGCCGGGCGCGAGGTCAGATGGGCGACGCACTCCTCCAGCGAGAGGATGCCCAACTCCCGGACGTACCGGCCGAGATACTGCGGGAACGTGCCGTACGCCCGGGGGTGCGGCTTGTCGCCCTGGAGGATGCCGTCGCTGCCTCCGGTGTGCACCGGGTGCCGCATGATCTGCTGGACGTTCTCCTCATGGCCCACGTGCTGGAGGATCGTCGTCCCGAGCCGGTCCTCGGTGAGCAGCCGCTCTGCGGTCACCCAGGGCTCCTCGCCCCGCAGCGCCGCCGACTCCGCCACCGTGCGCCCCACGTACTCGGCCAGGTGCGGTGCGCCGACGCCGGAGATCTCGATGGTGTCCCACTCGATCGGCACGCCGTGGCAGCCGTCCGAGCCCAGCACCTCCAGGTGGTGCCGGATCCGCTCCGCGCTCTCCGCGTCCGCGAGCCGGGCGAGGATCGCGTCCGGCCCGCCCTCGCTCACCCAACTCGGCAGCATGGCCACCAGGGTGGTGCAGCCCGGGGTGTACGGGTAGGTGTCGAGCGAGATGTCGGCCCCGGCGGCGAGCGCCCCGTCGAGCAGGGCGAGGAGATCCGGCGCCCTGCCCTTGTTCACACCGAAGTTCATCGTGGCGTGGGCGAGATGCAGGGCGCACCCGGCGGTCCGGGTGAGCTGCACCATCTCCTCGTACGCCTCCAACGCGCCGGCCCCGTAACTGCGGTGGTGCGGGCAGTAGTAGCCGCCGTGGCGGGCCACCACCCGGCACAGCTCGGTGAGTTCGGCGTCGTCCGCGTACATCCCGGGCGTGTAGGTGAGGCCCGAGGACATGCCGACCGCGCCTTCCCGCATGCCCTGGTCCACCAGCTCCTTCATCCGGGCCAGTTCGGCGTCGGTGGCGGGCCGGTCGTCCCAGCCCACCGCGTACATCCGGACCGTGCCCTGCGGGATGAGGTAGGCGGCGTTGACCGCGATGCCCTGGCCGCCGAAGTTCCGGTCGAGGCGGTCCAGATAGCCGCCGACGGTCCGCCAGTCGAAGTCGATGTCGCTCCCGTCGCCGTTCCAGCCGGTGATGGAGCGCCGGACCTCGGCGAGGGTGCGGTCGTCGGCCGGGGCGTACGACAGCCCGTCCTGGCCCAGCACCTCCAGGGTGACGCCCTGTGCGGCCTTCGCGCTGTGGTCGGGGTCGCGCAGCAGCGCCAGGTCGCTGTGGGCGTGCATGTCGATGAAGCCGGGGGCGAGCGCGAGGCCGTCCGCGTCCACGGTCCGGGTGGCGGAGGGGCGGGGGCCGGGGGATCCCTCGGGGTGGATCTCGGCTATGTGGCCGCCGTCGAGGGCCACATCGGCGCGGTAGGAGGGGGCGCCGGTGCCGTCGACGACGAGCGCGTCACGCAGGACCAGGTCCATGGGTCGCCTTTCCGATCGGGGAGGGGGCAGGGATGTCTCGGGCCCGCGGCTCTAGAAGAACGTGCGGATGTAGTCGGTGACCGTGCCGTCCGCCGTGACCAGCGGGATCAGCTGCCACTTGTCGAAACTGGTGCAGGGGTGCGAGAGACCCATGCCGACCCAGTCGCCCACCTCCAGCTCCGTGCCCGCCTCCGTGCGCACCCAGGTGTGCTGGTCGGAGAGGCCGGTGACCGTGACCCCGGTGGCGGGCCGGACCGAGCCGTCCCGGCCGGAGCGGACCACCTGCGCCTCGGGCAGATCGAGGTCGTACGCCGCGTCCCGCTTGCCCGCGTTCAGGAACGCCTGCTCGCCGGAGGGGCGGGAGACGACCTGCGCCCAGAGGCGGAAGGCGGGCTCCAGCGCGCCCTCCTCGGGGACGCGGTTGAACGGGGTGAGGTGCTTGTAGTGCCCGTCGTCGTGCGAGACGTACGCCCCCGAGCGCAGCAACTTCAGCACCGGCAGGCTGAGTTCGGGGATCTCCGCGAAGACGTCCGCGACCGCGTCGAACCAGGCGCTGCCGCCCGCGCTGACGACGATCTCCTCGGCGCCGGAGAACCGGCCGGCCGCGTCGAAGTCGGCCGCGAGCCCGACGAGCCGCCGCAGCCACTCCCGTACGCGCTCCGGGTCGGCGTCCGGCACCTCGCCCTCGTACCCGGCGACGCCCACCAGCCGCAGCGAACCGGCCGCCGCCACCGCGTCGGCCACCGCCGCGCAGTCGGCCTCCGTGCGGGCCCCGGTGCGCGCGCCCTCGCCCGCGCCCAGCTCCACGACCACGTCGACCGGGCGGGTGGCGCCCGCCGCGCCGAGGGCCTCGTCCATCAGCTCGACGCCGCGCACGGAGTCGACGTAACAGACGAAGCGGAACTCCGGGTCGGCGCTCATCTCGCCGGCCAGCCAGCGCAGGGCGACGGCGTCGACCAGCTCGTTGGCGAGGAAGATCCGCCCGATCTCGTACGCCCGGTAGACCCGCGCCTGGTGCGGCACGGCGGCCGTGATGCCCCACGCGCCGCGCTTCAGCTGGTCCACGAAGAGCTGCGGGGACATGGACGTCTTGCCGTGCGGGGCGAACGCGAGGCCGTGGCGCTCGGCGTACGTCTCCAGGAGGTCGAGGTTGTGGGCCACCGACTCGGCGGAGAGGGCGAGGACGGGGGTGGTGAACCCGCCGGTGAAGAGGTTGCGCCGCTCGGCGGCCAGCGCCCCGACGGTCAGGCCCTCCGCGTCCGGCGGCAGGGCCTTGAAGCGGTGGTCGACGCGTTCGTCGGCGAGGCCGGACGCCAGGGACGCGGGGGAGGCGCCGGGGGCGGAAGGCGCGGGGGCGGCGGTGTGGCCGGTGGGGCGTTCGGCTGTCAAGGGGAGCTCCTCGAAGTTCGTTGCAACATATGCAACACCCATTGCGTATATCGCTCAACGCTGTCTAACATCCGAGCCGATGCCCGGTCAATGGTGACCACCGGCCCGCACGCCGATCAGCGAGGAGCCCTCCAGTGCCCGGACCCGCAGCAGGGACGGCCGACGCCGCCGCGAGCACCGATGTCGTCTGTCTCGGTGAGTCCATGGTGACGTTCCTGCCCTCGCAGCCCGGCCGCCTCGCCGACGTGCCCTCCTTCGGGCGCGGGATCGGCGGCGCCGAGTCCAACGTGGCCTGCGCGCTCGCCGCCGCCGGGCACCGGGCGGCCTGGGTCGGCCGGGTCGGCGCGGACGGCTTCGGCGACCACCTCGTCGAGACGATCGCGTCGTACGGGGTCGACACCTCGGCCGTCCGCCGGGATCCGGTCCGCCCAACCGGCATCTACTTCCGCACGGCCACGGATCGCGGGACCGACGCCCATGAGGTGGCCTACTACCGGGCCGGGTCCGCCGCCTCCGCGATGTCCCCGGACAACGTGCCGTACGAGGACCTCCTCGCGGGCCGCATCCTGCACCTGTCCGGGATCACGGCCGCGCTGTCCGCCGACTGCCTGGCGCTGCTGCGGGACCTGACGGCCGCGCGGCCGGGGCGCCCGCTGGTGTCGTTCGACGTGAACCACCGGCCGCATCTGTGGCGGGGCGGCGACGCGGACGCGTCCGTGCTGCTGGAGCTGGCCCGCCGCTGCGACCTGGTGTTCGTGGGGGAGGACGAGGCGGAGGAGGCGTGGGGGATCGTCGGCGCCGAGGCGATCCGGGCGGCGCTGCCGGAGCCGGCCGTGGTCGTCGTGAAGCGGGGGAGCGCGGGCGCGACGGTGTTCTCGGGGCCCCGCCCCGGACCCCGCTCCTCAAACGCCGGAGGGGCTGAGAACGCCCCGGCCTCGCGCTCCACGGAGGGCGGAGAGGCTGAAAGCGCCGCCGGAGCCGGATCGTCGGGTGCCGGAGGGGCTGGGTGTGACCCCGACACCGTCACTCTCGTCCCCGCCCTCCGTGTCGACGTCGTGGCCGCCGTCGGAGCGGGAGACGCGTTCGCCGCCGGGTTCCTCTCCGCCACCCTGCGCGGGCTGCCCGTGCGGGACCGGGTCCGGCACGGGCACCTCATGGCCGCCGCCGTCCTCACCGTCCCCGGCGACCTCACCGACCCGCCCGCCCGCGACCACGCCGACCGCCTCGCGGCCCTCGACGACGACGCCTGGGGGAGACTTCGTCTCGGCCCCGGCTGGACCGCAGCCGACCGGGCCCCCGAGGAGGTACGCACACCATGAGCCAGACCGTCGACCGGGCACTGAGCATCCTGCCGCTGCTCGCCCAGGGACCCGCCGACCTCGGCCAGGTCGCCGAGCGGCTCGGCGTCCACAAGTCCACGGCGCTGCGTCTGCTGCGTACGCTCCACGAGCACGGCCTCGTCTACCGCCAGGAGGACCAGCGCTACCGCCTCGGCGCCCGGCTCTTCGCGCTCGCGCAGGAGGCCGTCGAGAACCTCGACGTACGCGAGATCGCCCACTCCCACCTGGTCGCGCTGAACGACCGGTGCGGGCACACCGTCCACCTCGCCGTGTACGAGGAGCAGGAAGTCCTCTACATCGACAAGGTCGAGAGCCGCTACCCGGTCCGGATGTACTCACGGATCGGCAAGCCCGTCGCGATCACCGTCGCGGCCGTGGCCAAGCTGCTGCTGGCCGACCTCACCGAGCCCGAGCGGCGCGTCATCGCCGAGAAGCTCGACTACCCCATGTACACATCCCGTTCGACGCCCAACGCCGCCGCGTTCCTCAAGGAGCTCGCCGTCGTCCGCGAACAGGGATGGGCCACCGACCTCGGTGGCCACGAGGAGTCCATCAACTGCATCGGCGCCCCCATTCGCGGCGCGGACGGGCGGGTCGTCGCGGCCATGTCGGTGTCCGCACCCAATGTGGTCGTCACGGCCGAGGAACTCCTCACCCTGCTCCCGCTGGTCCGGCGCACCGCCGAGACCATCAGCCGGGAGTACTCCGGCACCACCCGACCCAAGAAAGCCTGATCAGCCATGACCGAGAAGACCGCCCTCACCCCCTCCACCCACACCGCGCCGCCCGCGAAGTTCTCGCACGGCGTGAAGAAGGGGAACATCCTCCAGGTCGCCGGCCAGGTCGGCTTCCTCCCCGCCGTGGAGGGCCAGGCCCCGACGCCGGCCGGTCCCACGCTCCGCGAGCAGACCCTCCAGACCTTCGCCAACGTCAAGGCGATCCTGGAGGAGGGCGGCGCGAGCTGGGACGACGTGATGATGATGCGCGTCTACCTCACGGACGTGGACCACTTCGCGGAGATGAACGAGATCTACAACACGTACTTCGCCGAGCAGAACCTCAAGGAGGCCCCCTCGGCCCGCACGACGGTCTACGTCGGTCTGCCCAAGGGTCTACTCATCGAGATCGACGCCCTCGCGGTGCTCAGCTGACCACCCGGGCCCGCTGACCACCTTGGTCAGGTGACCATCCCGGCCCGCTGGCCACCCCCGTCAGTTGACCACCCGGCCGCGCCGCCCCCCTCGGCCCGCCGACCCCCGTCCCCCTGATCGCAGGCCCCCGCTGATCGCTTCACCCCACCCGCAGGACCGCTCCAGCTCGCCGTACGGCACGGCGCCCCGCTCCCCGGGGGCGCCGTGCCGCGCTCCCCCCTGCCCTCCAGCACCACCGGAGTCCCCATGCTGCTCGCCGCCACCCCGCCGCCGGTCGAGGCACCACCGCACACCGGTGGCCTGCTCCTCCTGATCGACGGCACCGCCGGTCTGCTGACCGTCGCCGCCCTCGGCATCGCCCTCCTGCTCTTCCTGATCATCAAGGTCAGACTCCAGCCGTTCGTCGCCCTGCTCGCGGTCTCCATAGCCGTCGGCCTCGGCGCCGGGCTCTCGGTCACCGAACTCTTCGGCACCGTGCAGAAATCCGCCGCCGTCTCGGTCATCGAGTCCGGCATGGGCGGCATCCTCGGCCATGTCGCGATCATCATCGGGCTCGGCACCATGCTCGGCGCGATCCTCGAAGTGTCCGGCGGAGCAGAGGTGTTGAGCACGCGCCTGCTGAACGCCTTCGGCGAGAAGCGCGCCCCGCTCGCCATGGGAATGACGGGCCTCGTCTTCGGCATCCCGGTCTTCTTCGACGTCGGCATCTTCGTCCTCGCACCGATCGTGTACGCCGCCGCCAAGCGCTCCGGAAAATCGATCCTGCTCTACGCGATGCCGCTGCTGGCGGGCCTGTCGATGACCCATGCGTTCCTGCCGCCGCACCCGGGTCCGGTGGCCGCCGCCGGACTCTTCAACGTCTCGCTCGGCTGGGTCATCCTGATGGGCGTCGTCGTCGGCATCCCGTCGGTCATCGCCGCCTGGGCGTACGCCGCCTGGATCGGCAAGCGGATCTTCGTCGACGTCCCGCAGGACATGGTGGAGGCCGCCGAGGAGGCCAAGGCCGCCGTCGCCGCCGAACAGCGCGCCGCCGGGGTCACCCCGCACGAGAAGCCGGTCCCGCTCGGTACGGTCCTCGCGATCATCGGCACCCCGCTGATCCTGATCCTCGCCGCGACGTTCTCCTCCATCGCCCTGGACCCCTCCACGCTCCGCTCGGTCGTCGAGTTCTTCGGCAACCCGTTCGTCGCCCTGACGATCGCCCTGTTCCTCGCGTACTACCTGCTGGGCATCCGGCGCGGCTGGTCCCGCAAGTCCCTGGAATCGGTCTCCACGTCCTCGCTCAAGCCCGTCGGCAACATCCTGCTGGTGGTCGGCGCGGGCGGCATCTTCGGCGCGGTCCTCAAGGGCAGCGGCATCGCGGACGCGCTGGCCGACACCTTCAACGACGTCGGCCTGCCGGTCATCCTGCTCGCCTGGCTGATCTCGGTCGTCCTGCGCGTCGCCCAGGGCTCGGCCACCGTCGCGATCGTCACGACGGCCGGCATCGTGGTCCCGCTGGTCGAGGGCCAGGACCTGTCCCAGGCCCACCTCGCGCTGATCATCATGGCGATCTCGGCGGGCTCGATCTTCGCCTCGCACGTGAACGACGGCGGCTTCTGGATGGTGTCGAAGTACTTCGGCATCAGCGAGCGCGACACCCTGAAGTCCTGGACCGTCCTGGAGACGGTGCTCTCGGTCGCGGGCTTCGTCGTCGCGGCGCTGCTCAGCCTGGTCATCTGAAAGCTGTCCCGGACAGCCCTCAGCGAACCGGCACACATGGGGACGTCCCCCGTCCCCGTGTGTGCCGGTTCCGTGCGCACCCCTTGTGCTGTCCCGCCGATTGCGCTTCCTTGATCGGCATGGCGGAGACAAACGCAACCACAGGGACAGGGGAGCCGGCCTCCCGACCACGTAAGTCCAGCTGGAAGTACATCGGCCCCGGCATCGTCGTCGCGGCGACCGGGGTCGGGGCCGGCGACCTGGTCGCGACGCTCATCGCGGGCAGCAAGTTCGGATACACCCTGATGTGGGCGGCGGTGATCGGCTGCGTCGTCAAGATCTCGCTCGCCGAGGCGGCCGGCCGCTGGCATCTGGCGACCGGCCGGACGCTCTTCGACGGCTGGCGCAGCCTGGGGCCCTGGACCACGGTGTACTTCGCGGTCTACGTCGTGCTCTGGGGCTTCCTCTACGGGGCGACGGCGATGTCCTCCAGCGCCCTGCCCATCGTGGCGCTGTTCCCCGACGGTCCCGGACTGAAGTTCTGGGCGATCGTCACCGGGCTGATCGGGCTGGCCTTCGTCTGGTTCAACCGGTACGCCGTCTTCGAGAAGGTCATGACGGTCCTGATCGGCATCATGTTCGTGGTGGTCGTGTACGTGGCCGCCCGCGTCGTGCCGGACGTCGGGGCCTCGTTCGCCGGGCTGCTGCCCGTGCTCCCGGACGGCTCGCTCCTCTACACCCTCGGGCTGATCGGCGGCGTCGGCGGCACGATCACCATGGCCGCGTACGGGTACTGGGTCAACGCCAAGGGCTGGAGCAACTCCTCCTGGATGAAGGTGATGCGGCTCGACAACCGGGTCGCCTACATCACCACCGGGGTCTTCGTCGTGGCGATGCTCATCGTCGGCGCCGAGCTGCTGCACGCCTCCCAGACCGCCCTCACCTCCGGCGACCGGGGTCTGATCGATCTGGGCAAGGTGCTGGAGGACCGCTTCGGCGCGGGCACCGCCAAGCTCTTCCTGGTGGGCTTCTTCGCCACGTCGTTCTCGTCGCTGATCGGCGTCTGGCACGGGGTCAGCCTGATGTTCGCCGACTTCGTGGAGCGGTTCCGGGCTCCGGCGGCCGGTGCGGCGAAGACCGAGGAGCACGAGGGGCCGGACGTCGCCGAGCGCCGGCAGCGGTCGCTGCCGTTCCGCGCGTACCTCCTGTGGCTGACCTTCCCGCCGATGACCCTGCTCTGGCTGGACCAGCCCTTCGGCCTGGTCATCGCCTACGGGGTGCTCGGCGCGTTCTTCATGCCGTTCCTCGCCCTGACCCTGATCTGGCTGCTCAACTCCTCCCGTACGCCCGCGGAGTGGCGCAACGGATGGGTCAGCAACGGGATGCTCGCCCTGTCCGGGATGCTGTTCGTCGTGCTGTGCGTCCAGCAGGTGCGCGAACTGCCCTGGTGACCCGGTGACCCGGTGCCCTGGTGACCGGGTGCCCTGGTGACCGGGTGCCGTGGTGACCGGGTGGTCGCCGACGTAACGCCGCAGCGCCGCCGGGGGAGCGGCGGCGCTGTGGGTTCCGAGTGGTGCGGTGTCGTTACGGCAGGCTGCGGACGTGCGGCCCGACCGCCTTCGACCAGGCGAACCCGGCCGTCGCGTCCCAGTTCGTCGACCAGGTCATCGCACCGCGCAGCGACGGGTAGGTCCTGGACGGCTTGAACGAGCCGCAGTTGGTGCCCTTGGCGAGGCAGTCCAGCGCCGCGTTCACGATCGACGGGGCGACGTAGCCGCTGCCCGCGCCGCGAGTGGAGGCGGGGACGCCGATGCCGACCTGGGACGGGTCGAGGCCGCCCTCCAGCTGGATGCAGGCGAGTGCGGTGAGGAAGTCCACCGAGCCCTGCGAGTAGACCTTGCCGTCACAGCCGAGCATCGAACCGCTGTTGTAGTACTGCATGTTGACGACGGTCAGGATGTCCTTGACGTTGAGCGCCGTCTTGAAGTACTCGCCCGACGTCGACTGCATGTCGATGGTCTGCGGAGCCATCGTGAGGACCAGCCCGGGGCCCGCCTTGGCCGACAGCTGGCGCAGCGCCTTCGTCATGTAGGTGGCGTTGAGGCCGTTCTCCAGGTCGATGTCGACCCCGTTGAAGCCGTAGTCCTGCATCAGCGCGTACACCGAGTTGGCGAACGCGGTGGCGGAGGCGTCGCTGTCGACGCGGACCGTGCCCAGCTCGCCGCCGATCGAGATGATGACGTTCTTGCCGGCCGCCTGCTTGGCCTTGATGTCCGAACGGAACTGGGCGTCGGTGTAGCCGTTCAGCCCGGCGGTGTCCAGGTTGAAGGTGACCGCGCCCTGGGTCGCCGTGGCGTCCGCGAAGGAGACCGCGATGATGTCGTAGTCGGCCGGGACGTCGCTGAGCTTCTGGACGGCCGCGCCGTTGTTGAAGTTCTGCCAGTAGCCGGTCACCGCGTGCTTGGGCACGGTGGTCACCGGGCCGGTGCCGTTCTTGGCTGTACGGGCGCTGACGACGGCCGACTTGACCGACTCACCGGCCGCGTTGGTGGCGCTCACCGAGAACTGGTAGGCGGTGTCCGCGGTGAGGCCCGAGACGGTCGCCGAGGTTCCGGTGGAGGTGGTGGCCTGCACACCGTCCCGGTACACCTTGTAGCCCGTGGCGCCGGAGACCGCGTTCCAGGACAGGGCGACGGAGGACGTGGTCGTGGCACCTGCCGCGAGGCCCCCGGGAGCCGCCGGGATGACCGGGCCGGGCTCCTCGCCGCCACCGCCGTCGGGGCCGGTCACCTCGAAGTCGTCGGCGAGGTAGGCGGCCTGCCCGTACCAGCCGTGGGTGTAGACGGTGACCGAGGTGGTGTTCGCACCGGTCTTGAAGCTCGTGGACAGCTTGGTCCAGGTGGCGGAGCCCGGCGTCCAGGTGGAGACGTCGGTGGTTCCGGTGCCGCTCACACCGAGGTAGGCGTAGCCGCCCTGCACCCAGGAGCTGAGCGCGTACGTCGAGTTGGGCTTCACCTTGACGGCCTGCGAACACTTGGCGTTGTCCTGGCCGGCCGGGGTGGCCTTCAGCGCCGACGTACCGCTGCGCACGGGGGAGGAGACGACGGTGCCGCTGTTCCCGGCGCAGGTCCAGTTGGCTAGGCCCGACTCGAAGCCCGCGTTCTTGGCGTTGTTGACGTCGGCGGCCTGGGCGGTGCTGACGAGTCCGGTGACGGTCAGGGCCGCGGCCGCGATGACGGCCATGGTGCCGCCGAGGACGGGACGGGAGCGACGACGCCTTCTGCGACTGCTGCCTGCGGAGCGTTCCACTGGTTCCTCCGTGGGGAGTTGGTGGCCTGGCGGGGGTCGTGCAGGAGTGCCGGACGGACGACGGGCGGCCGGGGCTGCACGGGGTGGGCCGGGCGGAGCGGGGATGTCGTACGGCGGTTGTACGGGGGGTGGCAAGGCGGTGGTACCGGGGTGCTGAACCGGGGACGTTGAACACGGGGTGTCCGGCCGGGGGCGGTGGCCACCGCTTGGCGCATAAAACTGGTCCAGACCAATCAAGTTGTCAAGACCTCTGGCGGTAAAACGCCTTCAGCGAACGTGAGTACGAGGTCGTGCCGCGGGGTCGGCGGCAGGGGGCCCGAGGCTCCGGGGAGGGCGCCGGACCGGGGTTTTTCCCGCCGGGAACCGCCCCGCGCCCGCACATCGCCCCCCGCACGGGTGATCTTGTGGGCGATCTTGCGACGGTCACGGAAACGCCCTTACGAAAAGGAGGCCGGAACCTCGGAATCCAGTCTGACGTGCGCGAATGGATACGTGATCGAAAGCCGGACGCAGGCTTCGGTAACGCTCCGCAAGGACAGTTGAGTTGGGCGGAATCGATTTCGTCCCGTTTAGCACCCGGGCTCCGTAGAAACGGTGTTCGCATGATGCCGTACTGGTCTCCGATAACTGTTCTCTGCCTGGTGAGACGTGGCTAAAGTGCTGGGTCAGGAGCACGGAGCAGGAGCGATTGCGGCCGACGTCCCCACGTCGACCGGAGCCGAAACGGGGAAGAGCGTGCCGACCGCAATAGCAGTGACGAGCGCAGACCTGGTGCTGCCGCCCACCGACCAGCAGACGCCGACCGCCGCTCTGCTCCAGGCCCCCGAGGCCCAGGCGCTGGAGCTGGCGATCGGCGACATGCACCTGCTGCTGGAACAGCACGGGTACGTGATCGCCCTCTATCCCTCGGGCATCCGGCCCGAGCACGAACGTCGCCTCCACTCCATCCGCTCGGTGCTGGAGAGCGACCGGATCGCCCTGGTCAAGGTGGACCTCCCGCCCCTCGGCCTCGCCGTACTGGTGCGCCAGCTCCGTCAGTTGTCCATCTGCGACTTCAGCCCCGGGGTGGTCGCCTCCGCCGCCCGGCTGCTCTCGCACTACATCTACGCGGGTGCACTCCTCAACTCCGTCGCCCGGCTCGACCGGGTCCCGGTCAGCCTCAAGAGCCACGCCAAGTCCTGGGTACCCGGCTCCCAGTTCGCCGTGCTCGCCGGACCCGAGTCACAGCTGGTGAAGGTGGGCCCGACCGTCGAACCGCCGACGGGACCGGACTTTGGTACGCATCTTCTGGTCGCCAAAGGGAATCTGCAGTCGGACTGGGTACAGGAGACCCTCGCGCCCGCCTGGAAGGTCCAGGCCATTCACGACGCCACGGTCCCGTCCGACTCACCGCGCTGGTGGGGCACGGGAAAGCTGGTGGAGTTCGCCGCCCATCTCCCGGACCTCTCCGTGCTCTACCAGTTGGTCTCCTCCGTACGCCGGGAAAAGTGCCACTGGTGCGCCATGGAACTCATCGGCGACCGCTGCGCATTCTGTTCCGCTCCTCTCGCGGTTTCGGAGAACCGCGCGCTCCCCACCGGTGTCCTCCACCACGGGGCCGGCGAATCACCGGGCCCCTAGCGAGAACTCCCCTCCCCCCAGGACCCGCTCCTCCCGGTTCCTGCCCGCACTCCCCGTACTGGCTGGACTCCCCGCACTCCCCGCACTCCCCGCACGAGACCCTCCCCGCTCCGGTCGGCCCGCAGATGTAAGCGCGTAACCGCTCCACTTCGACCGCTCCACCGCTGCACCACAGATGTATGCGCGTAACCGCTGCACCGCACCGCACCGCTCTCTCTGTCCGCAGTCCGTCCCACGCATCCGATTCGAACGAGGTTGTCCGGACCATGAACTCCCGCCAGCGCCGCGGCGTGATACTCCTGCTCCTGTCGGTCCTGTGTGCCTTCGCGGCCTTCGCCGGCGTGCTCTCGGTGATCAGCGACGTCAACTCGAAGGTCGGACCCGAGGTGACGGCGTACCAGCTGAAGACCAACGTGGCTCCTTACACGGCCTTGAACAGCGGCCAGTTCGAGAAGATCAAGATGCCCAAACGCTGGCTCTCGGAGAACGCCGTGACCGACCTGCGAGAGGTCGAGTCGAAGATCGCGGTCACCGAGCTCCGCGAAGGCTCCCTGCTCCAGTCGGACATGATGGTCCGCAAGCCCGAACTCCGTGCCGGTGAGCAGGAGATCGCCATCATGATCGATGCCTCCACCGGTGTCGCGGGCAAGATCACACCGGGCGCGACGGTCAACATCTACGCCACGTTCGCCGGTGAGCAGCAGGGCGCCGCGGCCCAGTCCAAGGTCATCGTCGCCAACGCCAAGGTGCTGGACGTCGGCGAGCTGACCGCCCTGGACCCCAGCGCGGACGACCGGGGGACCCGGGCGACCGAGGCCGTGCCGATCACCTTCGCCCTGAACACGCTGGACACCCAGCGCGTCGCCTACGCCGAGTCCTTCGCGGAGCACGTGCGTCTCGCGCTCGTCGCCCCGGGCAGCGACGGCACCATCCGCCCGGGGGACCGCACCTACACGCTCGACAAGGACAAGTGAGGATGGGATGACCACCAGAATCCTCCCCGCCGTCGGTGACCTCGACGCGGCCCGCTCCGTCACCACCCTGCTCAGCCAGCTGCCCGACGCCGAGCCCGCGACCCCGGTCGGCGACTCCACCCAGCTCATCGACACCCTGGCCCGCCTCGCGGGCGAGGCGATCGACGAGCTGCCCGAGGTGGTGCTGGTCCACGAGCGGATCGGCCCGGTGCCGGCCCTGGAGCTGATCCGGGAGGTGTCGATGAGGTTCCCGTCCGTCGGCGTCGTCATGATCACCGCGGACGCCAGCCCGAGCCTCTTCGCCGACGCGATGGACTCCGGGGCGCGCGGCCTGGTCACCCTGCCGCTGAGCTACGAGGAACTGGCCAACCGCGTCCAGGCGGCCGCCCAGTGGTCCTCCGGCGTACGCCGCCACCTCACCTCCGCGAACGACGTCTTCACCGGCCCCGGCGGCACGGTGGTCACGGTCACCGGCGCGAAGGGCGGCGTCGGCGCGACCGTCACCGCCATCCAGCTCGCCCTGGCCGCTCAGGCGTCCGGCAACACGGTGGCGCTGGTGGACATGGATCTCCAGACCGGGGACATCGCCTCGTTCCTCGACGTCCAGTTCCGCCGCTCCCTGGTCGACCTCGCCCTGATCACCGACATCTCGCCCCGGGTGCTGTCGGACGCGGTGTTCTCCCACTCCACCGGCCTCGCCCTGCTCCTCGCCCCCGGCGAGGGCGAACGCGGCGAGGAGGTCAGCGACCGCTCGGCCCGCCAGATCGTCAGCGCGCTCCGCACCCGCTACGAGATCGTCGTCATCGACTGCGGCGGCCAGATGAACGGGGCCAACGCCGCGGCCATCGAGATGGCGGACGTGGCTTTGCTGGTCACGACCCCGGACGTGATCGCGGTGCGCGGCGCGAAACGCATCGTACGGATGTGGGAACGGCTCCAGATCCGCAAGGCCGAGGAGACGATCACCCTCGTCAACCGCTTCACCCGCAACACGGAGATCCAGCCGCCGCTGATCCAGAAGATCACCGGCACCCGGGTCGCCTCGGCGGCGATCCCCGCGAACTTCAAGGAACTCCAGGGGTCCATCGACTCCGGACGCCTGCACGAACTGGACGCCAAGAGCACGGTCAAGCAGGCGCTCTGGGGCCTGGCCGGAGAGCTCGGCATCGTCAAGGAGAGCGCGACGGCGAAGAAGAGCGGCAGCGCCCTGGTCAAGCGGCACAGCGGCGCTCCGAAGAACGACCGGGGCTCGATCGGACGCCCGCGCCGTCGGCGCGACGGCTCCGGCCGTGGCCTCGGAGACTCCGAGGGGACACGTTGAGCGATGACCACCACAAGGACGGCACGAAGCGGCATACGGGGGCGGATCACCGCCCTACGTGACCGCCGGTACGGGAACGGGTCGGGGGCCGGGAGCGGGAACGGAAACGACGCCGGCAACGGAAACGACGCCGGCAACGGCACCGGGTCCGGGAACCGGCAGCGGGACCGGGACCGGGACCGCGGACAGACCGCGATCGAGTTCCTGGGCATGACCCCCTTCATCATCCTGATCATGCTCGTGCTCTGGGAGTGCGCCCTGATCGGCTACACCTTCAGCCTCGCGGGCAACGCGGCCGACGTGGGCGCGCGCAAGGGCAGCGGGGCGGAGTACGGGGCGAGGGCGGCGTGCCGGGAAGGCGCCATGAAGGACCTCCCCGACGCCTGGGCGGACGAGGCGTCGGTGCGGTGCGGCGGCGGCAGCGGCCTGTACGAGGCCACGGTGAAGCTGAAGGTCCCGGTGCTGGTGCCGGGCCTGTTCGACCTCGACACCGAGATCACCGGAAAGGCCGGATCCCCGAGGGAGGATCAGCGATGACGACGCATCCGTACAGCGGGCGCACCCGTTTCGCACGCGCGAGGGGCGACCGGGGCCAGGTCGCCATGGAGTACCTCGGCTTCCTCCCCCTGCTGCTCCTCGTCGCGATGGGGGCCATCCAGCTGGGCCTGGCCGCGTACGCCGCCAACCAGGCGGGCACCGCCGCGCGCGCCGGAGCCCGTACGGAAGCCAGCGTGGACGCCCGGGGCAGCGGCCGGTCCAACGCCCGCGACGCCGTGAGCGACTGGGTGGAGGAGGGCGGATTCCGCTACCGCAAGAGCGGCGGCCAGGACATCACGGTCACGGTCCGGGTCAAGGTGCCCTCCGTCGTGCCGGGACTGGACGACTGGTGGGCCGAGCGGAGCACGACCATGCCCAACGAGAAGTCCCGGATCGGTTTCTGACCCCCCACCCCCACCCGCGCCCCCACCCCCGGCCCTGACCCGGGCCGGAACGGACCTTGCCGGACCAGCACCGTCCGCGAACACCGAGGAGAGCTACGCCGATGAGCCTGCGGGCACGCATGACCGCTCCTGAGGAACAGGGCGGGGCACGGGAGGACGGCCACATGGTGGCCACCTACCGGGCCAAGCTGCTGGAGGAGATCGACCTCGCGGAGATGTCCTCGCTGGCCGCCGCCGACCGGCGGGCCCGGCTGGAACGCGTCCTCGGCCACATCATCAGCCGCGAGGGCCCGGTCCTCTCCACCGTCGAGCGCTCGCAGCTGATCCGCCGCGTCGTCGACGAGGCGCTCGGACTCGGCATCCTGGAACCGCTCCTGGAGGACGCGTCCATCACCGAGATCATGGTCAACGGCCCCGACCAGATCTTCGTCGAGCGCAACGGCAGGGTCGAACAGCTCCCGATGCGCTTCGGCTCCCACGAACAGCTGATGCAGACCATCGAGCGGATCGTGTCGACCGTCAACCGCCGCGTCGACGAGTCCAACCCGATGGTCGACGCCCGCCTGCCCAGCGGTGAACGTGTCAACGTGATCATCCCGCCGCTCTCGCTGACCGGCGCGACGCTCACCATCCGGCGGTTCCCCCGCTCCTTCACGCTCCAGGAGATGATCGGCTTCGGTTCGCTGGACGAACAGATGCTGGTCCTGCTCGCCGGACTGGTGCAGGCCAAACTCAACATCATCGTCTCCGGTGCCACCGGCACCGGCAAGACGACCCTCCTCAACGCGCTGTCCGGACTGATCCCGAACATCGAGCGCATCGTCACCATCGAGGACTCCGCCGAACTCCAGCTCCAGCAGAGCCACGTGATCCGGCTGGAGACCCGCCCGGCGAACGTCGAGGGCAAGGGCCAGATCACCATCCGCGACCTGGTCCGCAACTCGCTGCGTATGCGCCCCGACCGCATCGTCGTCGGTGAGGTCCGAGGCGGCGAGTCCCTCGACATGCTCCAGGCGATGTCCACCGGTCACGACGGTTCTCTGGCCACCGTCCACGCCAACAGCGCCGAGGACGCGCTGATGCGTCTCCAGACCCTCGCCTCGATGTCGGAGGTCGAGATCCCCTTCGAGGCGCTGCACGACCAGATCAACAGCGCCGTCGACGTGATCGTCCAGCTCACCCGGCACGCCGACGGCACCAGGAAGATCACCGAGATCGCCATGCTCGACTCGCACGGCCGCGACCCGTACCGCATCGTCACGGTCGCGCGGTTCAACGCACAGCCGATGGCCCCCGACGGCCGCATCTACGGCGACTTCCAGTACCTCCCGCTGCCCCGGAAGCTCGCCGAGCGCCTCTACCTGGCCAGTCAGCCCATCCCGCAGGCGTTCGGCGTCGCCCAGTCCGCCGAACAGCTCGCCACCCGAGAGGCCAACTAGGTACCGAGCCATGGACAACGTCAACCTCCCCCTGGTCACCGTCGGCGTCACGCTGCTGGCCTGCGTGCTCGGCGTGATCGGCCTGCACGCCTACTCCGGCGGCAAGGCCGACCGCGACGCCCTCGTCGACCGGCTCTCCCACGTCGGGCAGATCCCGGAGACGGGCCGCCCCCGCCGCTTCAAGGGTTTCGACCGCAGACTGCGCGCCACCGCGCTCGGCCGGAAACTGGAGCTGAAGCTCGCGGCGACCGGCATGGACATCACGCCCGGCGAGTTCTTCGTCTACGCGCTCGTCGCGATGGGGGGGCTCTGGATGATCGCCTCCTCCATGCTCGCCGCGTTCTTCGGCCCGGTCGCCGCCCTGATCGGCCTCTGGGGCACCAACGCGTTCCTCAACTGGCAGCGGGTCAAGCGCACCGAGCGCTTCATCAACCAGCTCCCCGAGCTCTCCCGGATCCTCGCCAACGCCACCCAGGCGGGCCTGGCCCTGCGTACCTCGCTGTCGATGGCGGCCGAGGAACTGGAGAACCCGGCCGGCGAGGAGCTGGCCCGGGTCGCCAGGCGGCTGGCCGTCGGCGAGCCCCTGGAGGACGCGCTCAGCGAGCTGACCGACCGCCTGCCGTCCCGCGAACTCGTCGTCCTCGTCACCACGTTGGTTCTCTCCAACCGGGCCGGCGGTACGGTCGTCAGCTCGCTGCGCAACCTCACCGAGACCCTGGAGGAGCGCAAGGAGACCCGCCGCGAGGTCAAGACCCAGCTCTCCCAGGTCACCGTGACCGCCTACGCGGTACCCCTCTTCGGGATCGGCGCGATGCTGCTGATGAACGCGGTCATGCCCGGCGCGCTGGACCGCATGACGGGGGCGCTCTTCGGCCAGGTGGCGGTGGTCGTGTCCATCGTCCTCTACGCCATCGGGTTCGTCGTCATCCGCCGCTTCTCCCGTATCGATGTCTGAGACCAGGAACCAGCCGATGTCCGAGACCAGGAACCAGGAAGAAAGGGGACGGACATGGACCTACTGCTAGCCCTGGTCGTCGGCCTCGCCGTCTACGGGGCCATCCACGGAATCCGGATGTACCGGGCCGACGCCAAACTCCCCGGCGACCTGGCCATCGCCCTGGAGTCCGGGGCCTCCCGCACCAGCGCCGTCGGCTCCGGCATCGACCGCCTCGGCATCCGCTGGGCCCCCATGGTGCTGCGGATGATGGGCCCCAAAGCCGTCAACAAGAAGCGCCGCCAGATCGACCTGGCGGGCAACCCCGGCGGCCTCACCCTCGACCGCTACGCGGCCCGCCGCGCTGTCTACGGCGCGCTGGGCGTCCTCGGCGCGTTCTCGATGCTCCTGCGCGGCCAGCTGTTCCTGGCCCTCCTGATGGTCGCCTTCGGCCTGTTCTGGGTGGAGGCCGGGATCTGGTCGGCGATCCGGGTCCGCCGTGAGCACATCGAGCGAACCCTGCCGGACTTCCTCGACGTCCTGGCCGTCGTCGTCTCGGCCGGGCTCGGCTTCCGGCAGGCGCTGGACCGGGTCGCGGAGAAGTACGAGGGCCCCTGGTCGGACGAACTGCGCATCACGCTCCGGCAGATGGACATGGGCGTCAGCCGCCGCCAGGCCTTCGAGGAACTACGCAGACGCAACGACTCCGAACAGGTCGCCATGTTCGTCACGACGCTCCAGCAGGGCGAGGAGCTGGGCGCGCCGATCGTCGAGACGCTCATCCAGATCGCCAACGACATGCGCCGCACCGACGCCCAGAACGCCCGCCGCAAGGCGGCCAGGGCGGTCCCCAAGGCCACGTTCGCGGTGACCACGTTCCTCCTCCCGGGCACGCTGCTCCTCCTCACTGTCGGATTCGTGTACGGAGCCGACGTCGACCTCACGTCCCTCACGGGCGGATGACATGAACGATGGGCCGGGTGGGGACGAAGCCCGTACGTTCCGGAACACCCGCTGAAGCGGCCGGCCGGCCTTGAGGAGCACGAGCGTTACGGAGCACGAGCGTTACGGGGAATGAGACGGAGGTGACAGGCACATGGCATTCCAGCTCAGCGGAGCCCAGCCCGGACTGACGGCGGAGCTGACCCGCGCCCACACCGGCACCCCGGCCCGCCCGGCCTTCGCCATCCAGGTCAACGCCCTCCAGGCGATGTGCCGCCAGGTCTTCGGCTTCCGCCTGGCGATGATCGCGATAGCGACCCCGTACGCCATCAGCCACACCGCTCCCGGCCTGCCCACCTGGTTCATCGGCTCGGCGATCCTGGTCACCTTCATGGGCTCGTACCTGCTGTTCCGGGACTGGGAGCGGTTCGGCCCGGTGCTCCTGCGGCACCCCTGGCTCCTGGCCGTCGACGTGTTCTTCGGCGCGCTGCTGCTGATCACGGCGACCCCAGAATCGACCCTCGCGTACGTCACCGTCTGCACCCCGCTGCTGGCCGGCCTGGTCCAGGGCTGGCGCGGTGCGGCCGTCTTCGCGGCGCTCCAGGTGGTCATCGTCTTCGGCGTGTACGCGAGCGTTCCGAAGCTGGAGCCGGGCGGGGCGCCGGCCCTGCTCCTGCCCGGCTTCTGCGTGATCGCCGGGGCGGTCGGGGTCACCCTGCGCAATCTCCTCCTGCGCTTCGGGACGGCCACTCAGGCGCTCACCGAGACCCGGGCGCGGCTGGCGGTGAACGAGGCGGTGGAGGGCGAACGCACCCGCCTGGCCAGGGAGATGCACGACTCGGTCGCCAAGACCCTGCACGGCCTGGCCCTGGCCGCCGACGGACTGGCGGGCTCGGCCGGCCGCATGGACCCGCCCACCGTGAAACTCCAGGCGGAGCTGGTCGCCCGTGCCGCCCGCCGGGCCGCCGCCGAATCCCGGGAACTGCTCACCGACCTGCGCCGGGAGCAGGGCCTGGAGGGCGGCGTCGACCTGGTCGCGGAACTGGCGGCCCAGGCCCGGGACTTCACCGACCGACACCCGGTCACGGCCACCTTCCGCCGCCTCGCCGAGGAGACCCCGGTCCCGCCCGTGCCGCAGGCGGTCGCGCGGCAGCTCCTCACCGTCGCCTCCGAGGCCCTGGAGAACGCCCACCGCCACGCGGGCCCTTCGTACCTGATCGTCCTCGCCGGCGTGAAGGGCGACATGCTCCGCATCAGCGTGTACGACGACGGGCGCGGCCTCCCCGCCGGAACGACGCTCGACACCCTCCGCAGGGCCGGCCACTTCGGCCTTGTCGGCATGGTGGAGCGGGCCGCCTCCATCGGGGCCCGTATCCGGATCGGCCGCGGAAACGCGGAGAAGGGCACGGAGGTGCGGGTGGAGCTCCCCCTGGCGGCGCTGACGGGCCCGGCCGCAGGGGAGAACACGCCGTCGTCCTCCCCGCCCGCCCCCGCGCCGCCGTTCGCGCCGCGGACCTCACCACCGCTCTCACCACCGCTCTCGCCGTCGCTCGCGCCCGAGAACGTCACGACCCCCCACCCATGACCCCGACCCTGAGAGGAGGTCGCAGCATGTCGGACGATGTCTCCCCCGTGCCGAACCGCAACGGGGCGTCGGCCCACCACCACGCCCCCCGGTACACGTCGTCGCACATCCCGCTCGCCCAGGCCCCCGGCCCCGCCGGACAGCCCGGGCACCAGCACACTGCGATCCAGCACCCGACCGTGCCGACGACGCCCCCCGCGTTCGGAGGGCCCACCGCGTCCCCCTTCCCGCCGGTTCCCGCGGTTCCCGAACCGGCCCGGCTCCGGGTGGTGGTCGCGGACGACAACCCGGTGGTCCGGGCGGGCCTGGGCGTCCTGCTCTCGGGCCGGGCCGACATCCAGGTCGTGGCAGAGGCGGCGGACGGCCGCGAGGCCTACGAGAGGACGCTCCAACACCGCCCCGACGTGGTCCTGCTCGACGTCCGGATGCCCGGCGTGGACGGCATCTCGGCCCTGCCGCACCTGGTCGGCCTCGCGCCCGTGCTGATGCTGACGTACAGCCGCGAGAGCGAGATCGTCCACGAGGCGCTGCGCCTGGGAGCGGGCGGCTACCTGGTGCACGGAGAGTTCACGGCGGACCAACTGGTCCGTGCGGTGCGCGACACGAAGGACGGCCGCGCGAACTTCACCGCCACGGCCGCCGACGCCCTGCTGGCGCACATGCGACTGGGATCGGCTCCGCCCCGGGGCCCCCTGCCGGAGGGACTCGGCTCGGCCCTGACGGCGGCGCCCCTCCCCGTGCACCCTGCGCCACGCCCCCTCGAAACTTCGGAAAGTCTTTCGCAACTGCAACCTTCTGTGGGACAGTCTTCTCTGTCCGGGGGGTCGGTGCCCATCCCCAACAGGCAGCAGTACAAGCTGAGTTCGCGGGAGGTGGAGGTCATGGACCTGATTGCGTCCGGAATGAGTAATCAGCAGATCGCCGCCACCTGCTTCATCAGTGAGAAGACGGTCAAGAACCACATCAACCGCATCTTCACGAAGCTCCACAGCACCACCCGCAGCGAGGCGATCGCCCACTGGCTCGGCACCGCGCCCCGGGACCCCGGGCGGCAGCCATGACCGAGCGATCGCGCGACGAGGGGACCCAGAGAGCCTTTTGGGCCCGGGAATGGGCCCACGGGCCCTCTGGGACGGCGCCGGTTCCCGCCTATGTTTTTCACGTCGCCAACGGCACCGGCCGGGAGGAAGCCGGTATCGAGGGCGGCACCGCAGGAACGTGCGAGTCGGCCGGCAATCGGTCGGCCGAACCCGGAGGGGAACACCATGTCGGACATCACCCTGAAGACCGCCGTCCGCGTCAACGGCTGGGCCAACACCGCCGTCAGCAGCATCCAGAAGCGCTACGCGGCGAAGGACCGGGGACAGACGGCGTTCGAGTACCTGGGCATCATCCTGGTGGTCGTGGCGATCATCGGTGCGGTCGCCGCCTCGGACATCGGGGGCAACATCTCGGATCGTATCGACGGGCTGGTTACCTCCATCACCAATGGCTGATGCGTATGCGTCAACGCGGCGATGAAGGGCAGGCCTTCCCCATCTACGTAGTGATGGTGGCGGGCCTGCTCTTCCTCGCGTTAGCCTTCTTCGCTGTCGGCAAGGCCTCGGCCTTGCGCAACGGTTCCCAGGGCGCGGCGGACGCCGCCGCGCTGGCCGCCGCCCAGCAGGCACGTGACGACTTCGGGACCGGGTTCTACGCCTCGCTTCCCGGCAACACCTTGGACATCTTCCTGGGTGCACCCTTCGTTCCGCCCTGCTCGGAGGCGGAGCGGCTGGCCAACGCCAACGAAGCCGACATGACCCTCTGCGTGCCCAGGTACGGCTACCTGCGGGACACGATCAAGGTCAAGGTCAAGGGCCGTGATCCGGTGGACTCGCCGGTGCTCCCCGGTTCGGAGAGCAAGTTCGCCGAGGCCGAGGCCACCGCGCTCATCGAGTTCCGCTGCCCCAACCCGAAGGCCATCGACGCCAACAGTGACGGCGTCCAGGACCTTTTCATCTTCACGTGCCGGAACGGCAAGATCCTCGAGATCGCGCCCGGCAGCCCTCCACCGTGGAAGAGCGTGAGCACGACTCTCTTTGATGTGCGGTTGGTTGACCAGTGACAGCGAAGCGAACGACGAGTAGAGGAATCGGACCATGAGCATGCGGCGGACCACGACGACCAGAAGGGCGATGGCGGCTGTCTCGATGACGGCTGCCCTGGCCCTTGCTCTCGCCGGCTGTGGCGACGACGGAGGCGAGGAGCCCGGCGACGAGGGCTCCAGCGCCCCGTCCGCCCCGGCCAGCCCTTCCGCGGAGGACAAGGGCGAGACGCAGCAGGAGGACACGGCTGCGGGCGAGAACGTGGACCCGGACGTGAAGCTCGCGGAGACGCGCGGGGCGGGGGGAACCGTCCTGGTCATCAACGAGGTCAAGCGGGACGCCGGCGGATTCCTTACCGTCCAGGGCAAAGTCTCCAATGAGGGTGACAGGAGGGCGGCAACCACCTCTTGGTCCGGTTCAGAGGTGAACATCGTCAACAAGAACCCCAACTCGGTTGCCGGAGCGACCCTGGTGGACAAGGCGGGCAAGAAGCGCTACTACGTGCTCCGTGACACAGATTCACGGTGCTTGTGCACCACGGCGATCACGCCCATTGCTCCCGGCAAGTCTGCTCAGATCTTCATGCAGTTCCCCGCCCCGCCGCAGGGCACGACCGAGGTCGACTTCACTCTCCCGACCTTCGCCACCACCTCGCTGAAGATTTCTGGGTGAGTGCGGCCATGAAGACCACCAAGCGCCCCCGGGCGGCCCACACCGTGGGGCAGGCCGTCGCGGTCGCCGTGCTGATCGCCGGCACCACGCTGCTCGGAGCCTCACCCTCGTACGCCGACGACGGGCCGAGCGTCCCGCCCGGGACGGAGGCGACGTCGGAGCCGCCCGTTCCCGTCGACCCGAACGACCCGGACCTGAAGATGCCGGAGGGCGGCACCCTCGCCCCCGGCCGGGTCCTGGACATCGTCCAGGTCGTGGAGGACCTCGGCGGCGAGGAACGCCGCGAGGACAGCAACGCCGACATCAAGTTCGCGCTCCAGGCCGAAGTCCTCTTCGGCAAGGACAGCGCGAAGCTCGGTTCGGCGGCCAACGCCCGTATCGCCGCGATCGCCGCCGAGATCAAGAAGCAGAACGCGACCAAGGTCCGCGTCTTCGGCTTCACCGACAACCTCGGCTCCTCGGCCCACGGCGACGTCCTGTCCAAGCAGCGCGCCGACGCCGTGCACGGGGTCCTGTCGAAGGAGCTCGGCGCCACGATCACGTACGAGATCCGGGGCTACGGCGAGCAGTACCCGATCGCCAGCAACAGCAACGAAGAGGGCCGCAAGAAGAACCGCCGCGTGGAGGTCTCCTTCCCGCGCGGCGCGGGGTCCTGACCTCCTCCGCACCCCACGGGAGACGGCCCGGCCCGGCACGCGACGACCATCGTGTGCCGGGCCGTTCGTCGTCACGGCGGACGGCCCGCCCGGAGGCCCGTCAGGGCCGTAAACCGGCCACATCCTCTCCGAGCCCGTCACCCGAACGGCGGACCGTCGTTTGCGTTGTGGATCAAACACATCCCCTACGGACAAGAACACGGTGGGTCCGTCGTGCGGTCGGGCCGGAACCAGGACCGGCGGCAGGTGCGGCGGGGCGCAACGCGCCGTGCGCCACGGGCACATGCGTCAACGGGGGTGCCGAGGTGCACGGACGAACAGGCGTCGAGGAAGGGTGGAAGGGGTGATGGGTGTGGAGGCCCACGCGACGAACGAGCGGGTGACGGGACGCACATGGACGGTGCGGCTGGACCCTGTCGGCCGCGGCCGTGCGGACGTACGCGTCTCGTGCAGCCGCCCGGCCTGCGCCGCGCAGGTGCTGCCCTCCGCGGCCGTCGGCCGTACGGCGGCGGTCGAGCACCTCAAGGCCCACCTGCGCGCGGGCCCGGCCCCCCGCCCGTCGGCGTACTGCGCCTGTCGGGCCGCGGAATGCCACACCCACATCCGCCCCGCCGGACCGCGTGAGCGCCCCACGCCCTGGAGGTGCGGCGGCGCGGTCGTCCTGGCCGTCGTCACGGACCGGGAAGGGCGCTGGTGGCAGGTGATGGAGTGCTGCTCGCGCTGCGCGGCCGCGCATCCCACCGCGAAGATCGCCGCCACCGCCCCGGCCCCCGACCGGACGGCCCCTGCCAGCGCCTCCCGGGCCGCGGCGGTCCCCGCGCCGACGGTGTCGGCCGTCGGCCCCCACTTCTCGCACACCGCTTCCGGGGCTTACGGGGCAGCCGCCCCGCACGAGGTGCCGGCTCCCCGGTCCGAGAGGCCCCCGAGGCCGGCACGGCAGCGCGCCCGGCGGGGGAGGATCGCGCAGCGTTTCGTCCCGCACGACCTGCGGCCCGTCGCGCTGCGGGACGAACTCACCGAACTCGGCGAGCTCTTCCGCGCCTACCAGCAGCGCCCCGAACCCGACCTCGCGATGCTCGCCGACCTCCACGCCCGCAAGGCGAAGGCCTTCAGCGCCTGGGCCGAAGTCACCGCCGACACCGGACTGCGCCTCGACGCTCAGCGAGCCGAACAGGCCGCCGCTACCGCCCGTCTCCAGCATCTGCACCGCATCGGTGAGGCCCCGGAAGGCGAAGGGCCCGCTGTGGCCCGGCTGCTGACCGCGCCCGCCCAGTGGGATCACGCACGGGCCGTCCTCGCCCACGTGGCCGACCACGCGCCCCTGCCGGGGCCGGAGGCCCGCCTGCTGGTGGTGATGCTGACGCTGCGCACCGCGCAGTCCGGTACCGGCAACCTCGTCGGGCAGGACCTCAAGGGGCTGCCCCTGCCGGAACCCGAACACCTGGTGGAGCAACTGCTGGAGTGCGGCTGGCTGAAAATCGCCGGTACGGTCGACGAACTGATCGCCTCCCGCCCGGAGAGCCCCACCCGCATCGACGTGCCTTCCCTCACGCCCGACGAGAGCGACCCGGGCCCGTTCACCTTCGGCAGGAAGATGCGCCCCAAGCTCAGCGGCTGGGCCCAGCGAGTCGTCGGCGAGAAGAAGCTCCGCAAGGGCAAGACCACGGCCGACGCCCGCCTGCTCGCCCTGGCCCTGGCCACCGGCGTCACGGCCGACGGACGACTGGGGCCCGAGGGCGAGGGCCTCGGCGTGGAAGCCCTCTCCTCCTGGTGCGCCATCGCCCCCGGCGACCTCCGGGAGGTGGTGGACCGGCTGACCGCGGCGGACTGGCTGACGGAGGCGGCCCTCACCGACACCGACACCGACACCGACACCGACACCGACACCGTCCTCACAGGTCGGCTGACCGAACGCGTGCTCCCCCTCACCTGCCCGCTTCCCTGAGAAGCGGACGCCGAGGCGGAAGCGGAAGAGGGGACGCGGCCCGGAGCTTCGGCCCCTCCGATGTCCCCGCACCGCGTTCCGCTGAATCATTGCCAGAGCCACACCCGCCCGGAGATCATCCGGGCATGACATCAGAGACGATCACCGCCGCCGCCTCGGGCACCTGGACCCTGGGCGACCTCGTGGTCAACCGGATCGGGTTCGGGACGATGCGGTTGCCGCAGCAAGGCGAAGCGTTCGACGTCGACGCGGTGCCGGACGACCGGGACCGTGCGATACGGGTGCTGCGCCGAACCCGCGAACTCGGCGTGAACCACCTCGACACCGCCGCGTTCTACTTCTCGCGACTCCGCTCCGCCAACGAGCTGATCAACAGCGCGCTCGCCCCTTACCCCGACGACCTGGTCATCACCACCAAGGTCGGACCGTGCCGCGACTCATCGGGCGAGTGGCAGACCCACGCAACGCCGGGACAACTGCGCGGACAGGTGGAGGAGAACCTCCGGCAGCTCGGCCGCGACCTCCTCGACGTCGTGAACCTGCGTGTCGTGGGGACCGATTCGGTCGCCGAGCGGTTCGGGGCGCTGGCCGAACTGCGCGAGTCCGGGCTGATCCGTCACCTCGGCCTCTCCAACGTCGGCCCCGCCCAGCTCGCCGAAGCCCGCGCCATCGCACCGGTGGTCTGCGTGCAGAACAAGTACGGGCTCGGATCCCCGCCGGACCAGGACGCGTTTCTGCGGGCCTGCGGTGAGCAGGGGATCGCCTTCGTGCCCTTCTACTCCATCGCGGGCGCCGGCCGCGAGGCGGGCGCCTCCCCGGACGCCGACGGCGATGCGCTGCTCACCGTCGCCCGCGCGCACGGCGCGAGCACGGCGCAGATCCGGCTGGCCTGGTCGCTCCACCGCGGACCCCACGTGCTCGCCATCCCCGGCACCAGCAACCCGGACCACCTGGACGCCAACGTGGCCGCCGGCGCCCTGCGGCTGTCCGACGACGAACTGACCGCCCTGGAAGCCGTCCACCGGAACGGAGGCACGGGCTGACCGCCCCCGATCGACGGGCCCCCGCACCCCCTACGACACCCCGAGCTGCCCCGCCAGATCCGCCAGGCCCTCCGCGTACAGGTCGAACCGGTCCGAGGAGGAGGGCGGGTCGCCGACCGGGCGGGCCACATAGGCCGTGCGCAGGCCCAGCGCCTGCGCGCCGCGCAGGTCCCAGGCGTGGGCGGCGACCATCAGCAGGCGCTCCGGCGGCGCCCCGGAGCCGGTGACGGCCAGCCGGTAGACCGCCGGGTCCGGCTTGTAGGTGCGGGCGTCCTCGGCGGACAGCGCCTGGTGCCAACGCAGTCCGGCGTGGGCGTTCAGGCCCAGCAGCGCCGTCCGGCTCGCGTTGGAGAGGCCGATCAGCGGGAAGCGCCCGGCGATCCGGGCGAGCCCCGCCACGGTGTCGGGCCACGGCGGGAGGCGGCGGGCCGACCGGGCGAGCGCCTCCACCGCTGCCGGGTCCTGGACCCCGGCGGCCTCCGCGACGAGCCCGGCGGCCTCCCGGTCGAGGAGATCGCTGGGCAGGTAGGGCCGGTCGCCGTCGAGGACCCGGCGCTGCTCGCGCTCGATGTGCCGCTGCCACAGCAGCAGGAGCCGCTCGGTCCCGGCGGCGTCGGGGGCGTCGGGGGACGGGTCGGGCGCGCGGACGCCGGTGCGGAGTCCGGCAAGTTCGTCGACGGGCGCACGGATGCCGGTGCGGAGCCCGGCAGGTTCGTCGGCGGGCGCGCGGATGCCGGTGCGGGGTCCGGCAGGTTCATCGGCGGGCGCGCGGATGCCGGTGCGGAGTCCGGCAGGTTCATCGGCGGGCGCGCGGATGCCGGTGCGGAGTCCGGCAGGTTCGTCGAGAAGCGCGCGGATGCCGGCGCGGAGTCCGGCAGGTTCGTCGACGAGCGTGCCGAGTACGTCGAACACGACGGCGTCGATCTTCAGCTCTGCCATGGTGAGGGTCTCCTCCAAGGTGGGCGGCGGACCGAACAACACCACAAGCGCCGCATCCCATCCCCTACTTGACCGTGATCGACCCCACGAACGCGTCCAGGTCCTCCGCGTCGACCGCGTCCTTCACCGCGTTCAGGCGCACCACGAACGGAACGCCCTTGGAGTCCACGCCCGCGACCAGGACCCCGGTCATCGGGGTTCCCACGTTCGGGGTGTCGTCCTGGCCGTCCGCCGTGAAGTCGTAGTCGATCCGGCGGGCTTCGCGGGCCTCGCGCGCGTCGTCCGGGCCCGCCAGGCGGACGTCCTCCGTCGCCCTGCGGGTCGCGTTCATGCCGATGCCGGCGCCCGCCGCCGCTGCGGCCCCGGCCGCGTCGCTCACCCCGGTGGCGAAGTCCAGCTGGACCGAGACCATGCCGGTCCGGATGCCGTCCTTCTCCTGGAGTGCCACGGCCGCGTTGGCCTTGGCGCGCTCGCCCGCCGGCTGCTCCGCGTACCCCTCGCTCTCCGGATAGCCGACGCTCAGGCTGCCGGTGTCGTCGCTCTCGCCGGTGTACCGCAGGGAGCTGGACAGCCCGTCCTCGAACATCAGCTGCTGGAACGGGTCGTTGCCCTCCGGGCGGTTCTCCATGCCGTGGTCGCCGAAGAGGTACTCGAACGGGGCGGTGTTGTTCCCTGAGCCGTCCAGCCACTGTTCGGCGACGCCCCGCTCGGCCTCCGTGTCCGCGTCCGTGTCCTTGCCGAAGATGATCGAGTTCGTCACCACGTCGATGCCGGTGTCGCCCGAGGAGTCCGACGCGCTGCCCTTGCCGCCGCGCTTGTCCTGGCCGCTCTCGCCGTTGTCGCCGCCGACCTCGACCTTTCCGGAGGTCGAACCGCTCTCCACCGTCTGCGTCATGTCGATGCGGACGATCTTCCCGGTCTTCTGGTCGCGGGTGACGGTGATGGCGCCGGTGCGGTTCTGCTTGCCGCCGACGGTCCCCTTGACCGGGCCCACGTTTCCGCCGGCTTTGCCCTCCAGTTCGAGCTTGGCGGTGTACGTGTACGACTCGTTGCCGTTCACGTCGTCCCTGGTGATCGTCACCTCGGGCGAGAACTTCGCCTTGCCGCCCAGCTTCGCGCCGAGTTCTCCCTCGTCGCCGCCCTTCACGGAGAGGCCGCCGTCCGCGTAGGCGTTGAGGCCGACGGTCGAGTAGGAGATCTTCTTGTCGCCGATCTTCCTCTCGATCTCCTCCTTCTTCTCCGCCCACTTCATCGCGGAGTACCAGCCGCCGCCGTAGCCGCCGCTGTGCTTGGTGGAGGTCTCCCACATCTTCATTTCCTCGATGTCGTCCCGCATCTTCCGCGCCTCCTCCTCGCTCGCGAAGATCCAGGTGTCACCGTTGGTGATCTTGATGCCGCCGCCGATGTCGACGTCCGCCTTGCCGAGGCTCCCGAGCTTGACGCCCGGGGTGCCGGCGGTGGCCCCGGCGGACGCGGCGTCGGTGAACGTCATCGAGACGACCTTGTCCCTCCCGTCGACCGTGCCGTCGCCGTTCACATCGGTGCGCGCCTGCGAGACCTTCTGCTGGAAGCCGTACTCCTCGCCCCACTCGAACCAGCCGATCTTGACCTTGCCGCCCGCCGTGTCCGAGATGCTGGAGACCTGGCACATCTTGGGCTCGTAGTCGGCGTCCGTCCTCGGCTTCGCCTCGGGGTCCTGGCCGCCGGTGGAGCACGAGCCGCCGCCACCGGCCAGCGAGCTGATCGCGCACCGCAGGCGCTCCCCGATCTTTCCGCCGACCCCGGCCATCGCCATCGCGCCGATCAGCATGGTGACGAGGACGACGAGGCCCAGGTACTCCATCGCGGTCGCGCCGCCGTCCCGCCAGTTGTACGTGTAGCGGGGCGTCTCCGGGATGCGGGTGGCGCGCTCCTCCAGGAGCCGGTCGACGGCCACCCCCGACGCCGCACCGGCCGCCAGCGAGACGCCGGGCATGAGGACGCCCTCGATGCCGACGACGTCCCCGGCGACGGCGAAGCCGTACAGCAGCCCGGCCGGCGGTACGGCGAGGGCGGCGAGCAGGTACAGGACGCGGGAGGACTCGCGGTACTCCTCGGGGAGAATCCGGGCCGAGGCCAGGACCGTCAGGAGCGTCACGACGAGGGCGGGCAGATGGAGCAGGGCCAGCCGCCAGCCGAAGGACTCCAGACGCTCCTCCGTGCCCAGCAGATCGACCAGGACCCGGCTCATGACGAACCCGAGGGCGAGATAGACGAGGCCGCCGGTCACCCAGCTCCGGGTCAACGCGAAGAAGCGGCTGCCCCGGACGTGGCGTGGGGCGCCGTACCCCGCGAGGTCGTGGCGCCCCGACGGTATGTGGCCCGCGCTCCGGTCTCCCCAGCCCCCGCCACCGCTCACGGTGCACCTCTCCTCGACCCGCGCGTGTTGCCCGACGGCTGAGAGCGTACGGCCGAGAATCTGCCCCGGCTCGGGCCCCCGGCCCCAAACCCGGGCCCAAGTGCACGGTGCGGGAGCTGTGTTGCGGCGTGGCGCGCCGGCCGTTCCGCTTGGGGCCGCCCGTGGGCCCGTGGGCCCACGCCGCCCCGGCCGCGGCTCAGTACGCTCGGATGTGCCGGTGGTCGCCGACCACGACGCCGCGAAGAACCGCGATGGGGGTGGGGCGTCGATGGATGCCGGATTCTTCTACTCGTACCACCTGGGCTGGACCCGGCTGGACGCCCGGACCCTGCTGGGCGACCTGGAGGCCGAAGGGCTCCGCCCGACGCACCCGGTGTCCGGCCGCACCGTGCTCGTCAGTCTCGACTCCGCGTCCCTGGGCGCCCGTTCGCCCGTCACCCGCGAGCAGTTGCTGTCCATCGCCGGACTCCAGCGGCTCCGCGAGGTCGGATTCCGGTTGTGGACCGACGGGGGCCTCGACCTCCTGGTGCGCATCCGGCAGGCCCGGGCCGGCGTCGTCGCCGTGGAGTTCTCCGTGGGGGAGCTGCCCGAGCCGGAGCGGGAACACGCGGTGAGCGCCATCAGGCGGACCGTCGGACGGGCCTCCGTGCTCTGCATCGGCTTCGTCGTCGACCGGAGCGGGGCGACCGCCGCCACCGACTGGGACGGCGTCGTCATCGAGGGCGACGCGCACCTCCACTCCTGGCCGGACACCGTCGCCGTACGGGACGAGACCGCCGCCCGCCACCCGCAGCTGGCCGTCATGGACGGGATCGAGATGTCGCCGTGGAAGGTGTACGGGAACGAGGTGCTCGGCGTCTGAGCCGGGCCGCCGCGCACCCCCGGACACTCCCCGGGCCCCGGCCCCCGGTGCGGAGGGATGCCCGCCGCCGACGTCATAATCGGCCGTATGTCCGATCACCAGCTCCGCACCCGGCCGCCCGCCGGTCCGGCCCCGGGCCCCCGCACCCCCGGGTCCCGGGCCGCCGCCGCGCTCCGGGCCGCCGCGCCCGCGCTCGCGGTCTACGCCGGCGCCCGGGCCCTGGGGCTCCTGGCCTTCTGGGCAGCCGCGGCCGCCGCCGGGAAGGACCCCCTGGGGCCGCTCAGCGGACGCTGGGACTCCGTCTGGTACCAGCGCATCGCCGAGAACGGCTACCGCTACACCGCCACCCTCCCGGACGGCTCCGTCCACTCCGACCTGGCGTTCTTCCCCCTGCTCCCGGCCCTGGAGCGGTCCCTCTCCGAGGTGACCCCGCTCACCCTCGGCGGCGCCGGACTCCTGGTCGCCTGGACGGCCGGGCTGCTCGCCGCCTGGGGCATCTACGCCGTCGGCGCCCAGCTGCACGGACGGCGTACGGGTGTGGTGCTGGCCGCCCTGTGGGGGGTGTACCCGACGGCGTTCGTCCAATCGATGGCGTACACCGAGACCCTGTTCACCGCGCTCGCCGCCTGGGCGCTGTACGCCGTCCTCAAGGGCCGCTGGATCGTGGCCGGCGCGCTCTGCGTCCTGGCGGGGCTCACCCGGCCCACGGCGGCGGCGCTCATCGCGGCCCTGGCGATCACCGCGGCCGTCACCCTCGTACGGGAGTACCGCGACGAGCGCCGCGCCGGCCCGGTGCTGCGCCGCAACGCCCGGATGATCGCGGGCGTGGCGCTCGCACCGCTGGGCTGGCTGGCGTACGTGGTGTTCGTGGCCGTCCGCGAAGGCAGCCCGTTCGCCTACTTCGACGTCCAGGCGCAGTGGGGCAACAACATCGACGGCGGCCGCGCGCTCGCCGCCTTCATCGCCGGCCTCCCGTGGCCCGCCGCCCTCGGCCTCTGCGCGGCGCTCGGGCTGCTGGCGTGGCTGGTGGTGCTGTGCGTACGGCAGCGGCAGCCGCTCCCGGTGCTCGTCTACGCCCTCACGATCGTCGTCATCTCGCTGATCGGCGCCGGGTACTTCGGCTCCCGGCCGCGCCTGATGATGCCCGCGTTCCCCCTGCTGCTCCCGCCCGCCGTCGCCCTGCTGCGGCTGCGCACGACCGGGCGTACGGCCGCCGTCCTCACCGTCCTGGCCTGCGCGTCCGCCGCCTACGGGGCCTGGACCCTGCTGGGCGCGGGCCCGCCGTAGCCCGGCCCCAGCGGCCTCGCGCCGCGTTCTCAGGCTCCGGAACCCGACGCCCCGGGCGCCCCCGAGGCGGGGGCCGTCGCTCTCAGCTCCACCCGTACGCCCGGCCGCACCCCCCACCGCTCCATCGCCCCGGCCTCGGCCTCCACCACGTGCCGGGCCCGGAGCCGGGGCAGACCGAGGCGGCCGGGCCTCATCGTGCGGACGGCCAGGACCGTGAACTTCCGGTCCAGGTACGCCACATCGATGGGGAACCGCATCCGGAAGGTGTGCACGCTCCCGCACGGGGTGAGCATCATCGCCCCCTCGATCCCGTCCCGCCCGAGCAGTCCCTTGGTACGGGCCCGGTACGAGGCCGCTATCCGCAGCGGCACCTCCCGGGCCCCGGAGTCCGTGCCGACCGTGAGCGTCCCGTCGCCATCGCGCCATGTCCTCATGGGCACCGACCGTAGCCCCCGGCGGACCCGCCCGGGCCCGATACGGCCGCGCTTGGGTCCCCGGACCCAAGACCCCTGTTCCCACGGCCCATTAGGGTCGTTCCGTGGACGCCGTGCTGCTCGCCCTCGCCGCGGTCTGGGGTGCCGTCACCGGACTGCTGATCCCGCGTGCCGCCTACCGTTTCGCCGTCGAGCCGGAGGAGCGCTGGCGTACGGCGTGCCCCGCGGGGCATCCGCTCACCGGCCCGGTCCGGGGCTGGCTGGGACCGGCCCGGTGCGCGCCCTGCGCCGCCGCCCCGGGAACGCCGGCCGCGCCCGGGGCCCACACCGGCACGGGCCCCGAGACCGGCCTGCCGGGCGACGGCCGACCGGGCACCGGTCCCGGGGCCGCCCCCGCCGAAGCGAGCCGCGATACCGGACCCCCCGCCTCCGCCGAAGCGAGCCGCGATACCGGACCCCCCGCCTCCGCCGAAGCGAGCCGCGATACCGGGCCCCCCGCCTCCGCCGAAGCGAGCCGCGATACCGGGCCCCCCGGCTCCGCCGAGGCGAGCCGCGACACGGGAGCCGCCACTCCCGCCCCGTCCGCCGCTTACGCCCCCGGTGTCCTCGCCCCCCTGGTCACCGTGGTCGCCTGTGTCGCGCTCGCCGCCGCCACCGGGGCCAGGCCCGAGCTCATCGGATGGCTGGCGCTGACCCCCGTCGCCGTGCTCCTGGCCGTCGTCGACCGGCGGGTCCACCGGCTGCCCGACCCGCTGACCCTGCCCCTGGCGGCCGCAGCCGTCCTGCTGCTCGGCGGCGCCGCACTGCTCCCCGGGCACGCGGGGTCCTGGACCTCCGGCCTGCTGGGCGGCCTGGCCCTCGGCGGCTTCTACTTCCTGCTCTTCCTGATCAACCCGAACGGCATGGGCTTCGGCGATGTGAAGCTCGCCCTCGCCCTGGGCGTGGCCCTCGGCTGGTACGGCTGGACCGTGCTGTTCGTGGGCGGGTTCGCCGGGTTCCTGTTCGGGGCGGCGTACGGACTCGCCCTGGTGCTCCTGCGCCGGGCGGGGCGCAGGACCGGCATCCCGTTCGGCCCGTTCATGATCGGCGGGGCGCTGACCGGCCTGCTGCTGGGGGCCCTGGCCGGGTGAGAACGGGGCCCCTCGTGCGGGCGCCCGCACGGGCGCGGAATCCGTTCGCGTGCTCCGGGTCCGCCTGACACGATTCCCGTATGCCCGAACCATCCGAACCCGTCCCCGGCCCTGCCCCCGCTGCCGTCCCCGCCCCCCTCCCCTTCGACTCCCCGGCCTCCCGCGACCGGTTCGAGGCCCTCGTCGCCGAGGCCGACGCCGTGTCCGTGGACGGCTGGGACTTCTCCTGGCTGGAGGGCCGGGCCACCGAGGAGCGCCCATCCTGGGGGTACGCCCGCGCGATGGCCGACCGCCTCGGCCGGGCCCACGCCGCGCTCGACCTCCAGACCGGGGGCGGCGAGGTCCTGGCCGCCGCGCCGAAGCTCCCGCCGGTCACCGTGGCCACGGAGGCCTGGCCGCCCAACATCGCCCGCGCCACCGCCCTCCTGCACCCGCTCGGGGCGGTCGTCGTCGCCGACGCGGACGAGCCGCCGCTGCCCTTCGGGGACGCCGCCTTCGACCTCGTGGTCAGCCGCCATCCGGTCACCACGTGGTGGGAGGAGATCGCGCGGGTCCTCGCCCCCGGCGGCACGTACTTCTCGCAGCAGGTCGGCCCGGCCAGCGTCTTCGAACTCGTCGAGTACTTCCTCGGCCCCCAGCCGCCCGAGGTCCGCCGCGGCCGGCACCCGGAGGACGCGCGAGCCGCCGCGACGGCGGCCGGACTCGACGTGGTGGACCTGCGCTCCGAGACCCTGCGCACCGAGTTCCACGACATCGGCGCGGTGGTCTACTTCCTGCGCAAGGTTATCTGGATGGTCCCCGGCTTCACCGTCGAGCGGTACCGGCCCCAACTGGCCGCACTGCACCGGCAGATCGAGGCGGAAGGACCGTTCCGCGCCCGCACCGCCCGCTTCCTGATCGAGGCCCGCAAGCCCCGGTGACGGCGGCCGGGACCGGGTCGCCGGTCAACCCGCCTACCCCGTACGCCAGTTCAGCCTTGCCCCGGAGGCAACGGGATGGTGCGGGCGGCCGTCCTACTCGACGGGACGCACGCACAGCGAAGGGCACAGCGAAGGAGGGGGAGCGGTCATGACCCTGGAGAGGGAAGACTGCGCGGCGCCCGCGGGGCGCGCGCGGCACGGCAACGCCGACTGGCTCACGGGGGCCAGGATCACCGCCGTCCTCGGGGTCTACTACCGGCCCGAGGGCCGGGCGGGCGAGCCGGAGGCCGTCGAGTTCGTCCTCTCGGACGACCAGTCCGTCCTGCTGACCTGCGCCTCCGACCGGACGCTGCACGTCACCCCGGGCGCCTGGCCGAGGCTGCCCGACTGGTGCGTACCGGCGAGCCGGTGGCAGCACGCCCCGCCCGCCCTCCTCCCGCCGGTGCCTTACGGGGGAGCGTGGACGGTCGTGGGCACCCAGGAGCTGAGGGATGCCGGCGGGGAGGTGCTCCAGGCCGTCATCCGGTGCGAGGAAGGGGACTTCGTGGTGGTCGCCGGGGACACGATGGCAATCCGCTTCGAGCCCCGCCCCTGACCCGCGAGTCCCGCCCCTGACCCACGAGCCCCGCCCCTGACCCACGAGCCCCGCCCCTGACCCACGAGTTCCGCCGCTGACCGACGAGTCCCGCCCCTGATCCACGTGCCCCGCCGCTGACCGACGAGGCCCGCCCCTGACCCGCGCGCCCCGCCGTTGACCCGCACACGCCACGCACCCCCGTACACCCGAGTGAACCCGCCCCCGGCGCCTACGCGTGCGGCCCCACCGTCACCGGGCCGACCGTCAGTTCCGCCGTCCCCTCCATGATCGCGGCGACCCGTTCCACCTGCTCCTCCAGCGCGCGCAGCCCGGCCGGCGGCAGGGGCTCCAGCGGCTCCACCGTCACCGCGATCCGGCGGCCCGAGCGGCGCAGGTGCCAGACGCCGGCCACCGTGCCGTCCACCAACAGCACCGGGAAGTTCCCCGCCTGCCCGCCCGCGAGAGCCCGCTCGTACGCCGCCCCCGGGAACAGCCGCTCACGGGGCTGGGAGGCGATGGTGAACGCGTCGAAGTACGGGAGCAGGCGCACGCCGCGCACCGGTGACGCCGGGAAGTCCGTGTCGCCCGCGACCACCCACGCCGGACCCGCGTCCGCGAACATCACCTCCTCGATCGCCCCCGCCGCCGCCAGCGCGGCGAACTGTTCGGCCGCCCAGGGCTTCGGCGCGGCGAGCCAGCGGGCGAAGTGGGCGGAGGTGGCCGGCCCGTAAGCGCGCAGATACCGCTCGATCAGGGCGGCCGGCGCCCCGGGGCCGGGCAGCGGGGTGCACCCGGGGTTGGTGTACGTCGCCTTCCGCCCCCGGTTCGGGGCGTACACGAGGGCGCCGCGGTGGCCGGCCAGGTGCAGGACCTGCCGCCAGCGCGGCCACATCGTCTGGAATCCGGGCATCACCAGGTCCCCGGCCCACGGCCCGGTCCGCGCGACGACCTCCTCGGAGAGTTCGTCGATCGTGAGCTCCGCCCCGGTCAGCGCCTCCGCGACGGCCGCGACGACCGCCTCCACCTGGTCCGGGGTCATCCGGGCGTCCTTGGAGAAGGGGTTCTTGCCCGCCGGCACGGCGGACAGGGCCCCGGTCCACAGCGGCAGGTCCGCCGCGGGCAGCAGGTGGACCGTGCCGCGCGGTCCGAACGTCTTGACCAGGGTCCGGTCGGTCCACAGAGCCGTACGGACGTCCGTGCGGGTCAGTCCGTCCCCGCGCAGCCCCACGGACAGCTCGGCCGCCGACAGCACCTGGGCGTGCGCGCCGAGCATCGAGGCCACCGCCGCGCCGGGGGTGGCGATGGGCGACGTGGTGGCGGCACCCGGGTGGAGGTGCTGGCGGGCCAGCCTCCGGGCGTTCGCCCCGGTCCAGCTCACGGTCTCTGTCGTTGTCGCAGTCGCACGGGATCGCGTCGTCATGCCTCGAAGCTAGAGCCCTCAGAGGTCAGGTTCCGTCCTCTGTCGCGTACGGCGTCAAGCCGACGCCCTACCGCGACCCCTCGATCCCGGGGCCGATACCGGGGCCGGTACCGGGCGGCTCCGGGGCCCGACGGGCGTCCGCCGCCCTGCCCGGAGCGCAGTCCGGTGAATCCGGAGAGTAATTGTGGAGTGGCGCGGCACGCGGCAGTACTTACGAAGGGTTATGGTGGAAACCCCCCCTCGGGCCGGTCCGTATCCCCCCCCACGGACCGGCCCGTTTTTTTACGGGCCGACGGCGGCGCCGCGCGCCCCCGAGGCGCTCCCGTTCTTCCCGGTGCGCAGGCCCCGTCGAGCCGACGTCAGCTGCGACCGGCCCAGATGTTCGTGCCCGCCGTGTCCACGGCGAACGCATCGATCTCCTTCAGCTCGTCGGCGGTCAGCGCCGGGCCCGCGAGGGCCGCCACGTTCTCCTCCAGCTGCTTCACGCTCGACGCCCCGATCAGCGCCGAGGTCATCCGGCTGTCGCGCAGCACCCACGCGATGGCGAGCTGCGCGAGCGACTGACCGCGGCCGCGCGCGATGTCGTTGAGCCCGTTGAGCCGGCGGACCACCTCGTCGGAGAGCAGGCCCGGGTCGAGGGACTTGCCCTGGGTGGCGCGCGAGCCCTCCGGAATGCCCTTCAGATACTTGTTGGTGAGCAGGCCCTGGGCGAGCGGCACGAAGGAGATGCAGCCCATCCCGGCCGCCTCCAGGGTGTCGAGCAGCCCGTCGTCCTCGATCCAGCGGTTGATCATGGAGTAGGACGGCTGGTGGATCAGTGCCGGCACGCCCATCTCCCTGAGCAGCCCGGCCGCCTCGGCGGTCTGCTCCGCGTTGTACGAGGAGACGCCCACGTACAGCGCCTTGCCCTGCTGGACGGCGGACGCCAGGGCGCCCATCGTCTCCTCCAGCGGGGTGTGCGGGTCGAAGCGGTGCGAGTAGAAGACGTCGACGTGATCGAGGCCCATCCGCTTCAGGGAGGCGTCGAGCGAGGACAGCAGGTACTTCCGGGAGCCCCACTCGCCGTACGGGCCGGGGTGCATCAGATAACCGGCCTTGGTGGAAATGACCAGTTCGTCACGGTACGGAGCGAAATCCTGGGCGAAGAGCTTGCCGAAGTTCAGCTCGGCCGAGCCGGGCGGCGGGCCGTAGTTGTTGGCCAGATCGAAATGGGTGACCCCGAGATCGAAGGCGCGGCGCAGAATCGCCCGCTGGGAGTCCAGGGCCCGGTCGTCGCCGAAGTTGTGCCACAGGCCCAGCGAGAGGGCGGGCAGCTTGAGGCCGCTGCGCCCGGTCCGGCGGTACTCCATGGAGTCGTAGCGCGAACCGGCGGCGCGGTAGTGCAGGTCGGGGGAGAGGTAATCAGTCACGTTTCATTCCTTATCACGGAGTTGTGACAGACCGGGTTGGGCCCCCGTGACCCGATCGCAGTAATGTGGCGGCTTCGGGGAATGCCGATGTGCGGCGCGGCGAAGGCCCGCGTGGCCGTGCCAGTGGTAGGGGTGCGGACCGCCGAGGGATCGTGCGGGCGGCGCAGACCGTGCGGCGATCCCCCGCGGGGGACGGCCCCCGGACCCCCGGCGACGGGGAGGGCGGGCCCCGGGCCCGTACGGAACCGAGAGGGTGAACGCAGTGAACTTCCGCGACCTGGTGTACAGGCTCTACGCGCGCCGGGTGGGAGGCCGTCTGGACCACGACCAGGTGCCGAAGCACATCGGGGTCATCCTCGACGGCAACCGGCGCTGGGCCAAGGCGTCCGGCGGATCGGCCGTGCAGGGCCACCAGGCCGGTGCGGACAAGATCTCCGAGCTGCTCGGCTGGTGCAGTGAGACCGATGTCGAGGTCGTCACCCTCTGGATGCTGTCCACGGACAACTTCGACCGCCCCGAGCACGAGCTGAAGCCGCTGCTCGGCATCATCGAGAACACCGTGCGCAACCTCGCCGCGGACGGGCGCTGGCGCGTCCACCACGTCGGCACGCTCGACCTGCTTCCGCCGGAGACGCAGTCGGTGCTCAAGGAGGCGCAGGAGGCGACGTCCGACATCGACGGAATAATCGTCAATGTCGCGGTCGGCTACGGTGGCCGCCAGGAGATCGCGGACGCGGTGCGCTCCCTGCTCCTGGAGCACTCGGAGAAGGGCACGACCTTCGAGGAACTGGCCGAGGTCGTCTCCACCGACCTGATCTCCGAGCACCTCTACACCCGGGGCCAGCCCGACCCCGACCTGGTGATCCGGACGAGCGGCGAGCAGCGGCTCTCGGGCTTCATGCTCTGGCAGAGCGCCCACTCGGAGTACTACTTCTGCGAGGTGTTCTGGCCGGCCTTCCGCAAGGTCGACTTCCTCCGGGCGCTGCGCGACTACGCCGCCCGCCACCGCCGCTACGGCGCCTGAACACCCTCCTGCCGCCCGTTCGGCCGATGGCTCCTCTATATAGGGGAGCCATCGCGCGTGTACGCGTACGCAAGCGCGCCATCGCGCGTCCACCAGGACTTTTCCACACCGTGTCATATGCGGCGGCATGGCTTCGCGCGGAAAAGGGAATACCCCTGTCAGGTCGACGTCCGGTCATCAACCAGGCGGATGTCGCATCCAAGTGAGCGGTGCCAAGACCGCTCGCCCGGGAGGCCCTTTGCACACGAAGGACCGTAGACAGTCTGCGGCCGACGCGGTGGCCGTGGTCCGGCCCGCGCACAGGGGCCCGATCCCGGTCCGTCCTCTCCCTTCGGGAAGCTCCGCGACCGTCCGTCGCACTCCCCGACCTCGTCCGAGGGGGTACGTCCTTCCGTGGTGACCAGCAGCAAGCGCCGCATGCCCGACCGGCGTACATACGTTCTCGACACCAGCGTCCTGCTGGCCGATCCCGGTGCCATGGCCCGCTTCGACGAGCACGAAGTCGTGCTCCCGATCGTGGTGGTCACGGAACTGGAGGCCAAACGGCATCACCCCGAGCTCGGCTACTTCGCCCGGCAGGCCCTGCGCCTGCTGGACGACTTCCGGGTCCGGTACGGCCGGCTGGACGCCCCGATCCCGCTCGGGGATCTGGGCGGGACGCTCCGCGTCGAGCTCAACCACTCCGATCCCGGCGTCCTGCCCGCCGGCTACCGGTTGGGGGACAACGACTCACGGATCCTCGCGGTCGCACGCAACCTCCAGGCCGAGGGGTACGACGTCACGGTCGTCTCCAAGGACCTCCCGCTCCGTATCAAGGCCTCCTCCGTTGGCCTCCTCGCCGAGGAGTACCGCGCGGAGCTCGCCATCACGGACTCCGGCTGGACCGGCATGAGCGAACTGTCCCTCGCCGGGGAACAGATCGACCTGCTGTTCAGTGAGGAGACGCTGTACGTACCCGAGGCCGCCGAACTGCCCGTGCACACCGGTCTGGTCCTCCAGTCCGAGCGCGGCAAGGCGCTCGGCCGGGTGACGGCCGAGGGCAACGTACGGCTCGTGCGGGGCGACCGGGAGGCCTTCGGCATCCACGGGCGCAGCGCCGAGCAGCGGATCGCCCTCGACCTCCTCCTCGACTCCGACGTCGGCATCGTGTCGCTGGGCGGCCGGGCCGGCACCGGCAAGTCGGCGCTGGCCCTCTGTGCGGGCCTGGAGGCGGTGCTGGAGCGCCAGCAGCACAAGAAGGTGATGGTCTTCCGCCCGCTGTACGCGGTGGGCGGGCAGGAGCTCGGCTATCTCCCCGGCAGCGAGGCCGAGAAGATGAGCCCCTGGGCGCAGGCGGTCTTCGACACGCTCTCGGCGGTCGCCGGGCGCGAGGTCATCGAGGAGGTGCTCGGGCGCGGGATGCTGGAGGTCCTGCCGCTCACCCACATCCGCGGCCGGTCCCTGCACGACGCGTTCGTGATCGTCGACGAGGCGCAGTCGCTCGAACGGAACGTCCTGCTGACCGTGTTGTCCCGAATCGGGGCGAACTCGCGTGTCGTGCTCACCCACGACGTCGCCCAGCGGGACAACCTCCGGGTCGGCCGGTACGACGGAGTCGTCGCCGTCGTCGAGAAGCTGAAGGGCCATCCGCTGTTCGCCCACGTCACGCTCACACGGTCGGAGCGTTCGCAGATCGCCGCGCTGGTGACCGAAATGCTGGAGGAAGGCCACATCTGACACGCATGTCCCTTTGATGCCGCCCGGCGAGCCAAGGAGCTTAGCCGGGCGGCATTGTGCTGCGCCGTCATTTCCGAAAAGCCGAGGGGCCAAACGGGGTGTGACCTTTCCCACGCAAGACAGAATTGCCTCCCGGCGCTCCCGTCCGGCAGAGTCTTGCTTCCGTCAGGCCCCGCATACGGCACTTGGGCACCTCCAGAGGCGCCACGCACCACACAACTCAACACAAGACGCCCGTATGCCGCCCGCGAGCACCACGCGGCAGCCCCCTCACCGGGGTTGCCCATCGGGCCCGTGCCTCCCGTGACCCACGCAGTAGGGAGGCCAGTGTCAGGGGCACGAACGCGCCCGCGAGGTCACCTAAGCGGGCGATGCTGGAAGGACACCATGTGAGCCGGATCTCGGTCCGGGGGTTCGCCGTGGCATCCGCCACCGCGGTCACCACCGTTGGCGCCGTCGTAGGCGTTGCTGCGGGCGGCACACCTGCCGTCGACGACAACAACTTCGAGGCGGCCGCAGCCGACACCACGCTGCTCGCAGACATCCCCGCGGGCCAGCAGGCCCAGGTCCAGACCGCTTCGCTGACGCAGCAGGCCGATGCCCAGGCATCCGCCGCCGACGCCGCCGCGAAGAAGTCGGCCGAGGAGTCGGCCCGCCTCCAGGCAGCCAAGGACGCCAAGTCCAAGAAGCAGGCCGCCGAGGACCGGCTCGAGGCCGAGCGCGAGGCGGAGAAGAAGAAGAAGGAAGAAGCCGAGCGCGCCAGCCGTTCTTCCGTCCGCGACGCCGCCTCGTTCTCCGCGCAGGGCTCCTACAGCGTGGCCGACGTCAAGGCGATGGCCCGTCAGATGGTCCCCGCGGACCAGTTCCAGTGCTTCAGCAACATCGTGAACCACGAGTCGACCTGGAACTACCGTGCGAGCAACCCGTCCTCCGGGGCGTACGGTCTGATGCAGGCGCTCCCGGGTCACAAGATGTCGTCCGCCGGCGCCGACTGGCAGACCAACCCGGCCACCCAGATCAAGTGGGGCCTCAGCTACATGGACGGCCGTTACGGCAGCCCGTGCGGCGCCTGGTCCTTCTGGCAGGCCAACAACTGGTATTAGAGAGAGCGGGCGAAGTCCACGGACCGCCCTCTCGACCTCGCGAGGCCCCCCACCGTCCAGACGGTGGGGGGCCTCGCGCGTGTACGGTCGCATCCTGGCGGTCCCGGGAAGCGTTGGGAAACGCTGCGGAGCGCTGGGTGGCGAAGATGGGGGAAGGAAAGCAAGCATGTCGAAACTGCCGGGCTGGCTGGGCCGCTTCGGGTCCGAACTGACGGAACTGGGTGCGCGACTGGACGAGCGGCGGGCGCGCGCCGCCGCCGATGACGACGACGACCCCCTCACGGCGCGAGGGGCCCCCGCCGTCGCGGAGGACGACGCCGCCGGGCAGGTGCCCGCGCCGCCCTCGTACGCCCCCTCGGTCGCCGCCAAGCCGGATCCGGTGGCGGCGATCCCGTGGGGGATGCGGGTCGCCGCCGAGGCCGGCTGGCGCCTCCTCGTCCTCGCGGGGACGCTCTGGGTGCTGATGCGGGTGATCAGCGCGGTCCAGCTCGTGGTGCTGGCCTTCGCCGCCGCGCTGCTCGTCACCGCGATGCTCCAGCCGACCGTGGTCCGGCTCAAGCGGTTCGGGCTGCCCCACGGGCTCGCCACGGCCGTGACCGCCGTGCTCGGGTTCGTCATCATCGGACTGGTCGGCTGGTTCGTGGTGTGGCAGGTGATGGACAACCTCGACACGCTCTCCGACCGGGTCCGCGACGGCATCGACGAGTTGAAGCGCTGGGCGCTCGACAGCCCCTTCCACGTCACCGAGTCGCAGATCAACGACATCGCCAAGAACCTCAGCGACACCATCGGCACCAACACCGAGGAGATCACCTCCGCCGGGCTCCAGGGCGTCACCGTGATGGTGGAGTTCCTCACCGGGCTGCTGCTGGCGATGTTCTCCACGCTGTTCCTGCTCTACGACGGCCGGCGCATCTGGGAGTGGTCGCTCAAGCTGGTGCCCGCCGCGGCCCGCCCCGGGGTCGCCGGCGCCGGGCCGCGCGCCTGGCGCACCCTGACCGCGTATGTGCGCGGCACGGTGCTCGTCGCCCTGATCGACGCCATCTTCATCGGGTTCGGCCTCTACGTCCTCAACGTGCCGCTCGCCGTGCCCCTGGCCGTCTTCATCTTCCTGTTCGCCTTCATCCCGCTCGTCGGCGCCGTGGTCTCCGGGGCACTCGCGGTGGTCGTCGCCCTGGTCACCGAGGGGGTGTGGACCGCGCTGTGGGCGCTGGTGGTGGTCCTGGCGGTGCAGCAGATCGAGGGCCACATCCTGCAGCCGTTCATCCTCGGCCGCGCCGTCCGGGTGCATCCGCTCGCGGTGGTCCTCGCGGTGGCGACCGGCGGTCTGGTTGCGGGCATCGGCGGCGCGGTGGTCGCCGTACCGCTGGTCGCCGTGATCAACACGGTGGTCGGCTATCTGCGCTCGTACGGGGAACCGGGCGAGCGGGGCGGCAACCACGGGGCCACCGCCCTGTCCATGAGCCCGGCACACGCCGCGCCCGCGCCCCCGGGTCCGCAGGAACCGCCGGGTGAACCCGCGAGGGAGAACAAGCCTCCGCAGGAGAACAAGCCTCCGCAGGAGTAGGGATAGGAAAAGAAGAGCCCCGGGGACGGTCGGTCGTCCTCGGGGCTCTTCTCGTATCAGGGGTGGTGCGGTGTCACTACTCGGCGAGTACGGCCTCGGCGTCGAGGGTCACACCGACCGCCTGGATCACCGAAGCGACCTTGACGGCTTCCTGAATGGTCTCACGGTCCACGCCGGCCTTGCGCAGCACCTGCTCGTGGGAGTCCAGGCACTGGCCGCAGCCGTTGATCGCGGAGACGGCGAGCGACCACAGCTCGAAGTCGACCTTCTCCACGCCCGGGTTGCCGATGACGTTCATCCGCAGGCCCGCGCGGAGCGTGCCGTACTCCGGGTCCGACAGCAGGTGCCGGGTCCGGTAGAAGACGTTGTTCATCGCCATGATCGCGGCCGCCGACTTCGCCGCGGTGTACGCCTCGGCGGAGAGGTTGGCCTTCGCCTCGGGCTCCAGCTCGCGCAGCACCTTCGGCGAACGCGAGGCGATCGCGCAGGCCAGCACGGTGCCCCACAGCTGCTGCTTCGGGAGGTCGCTGTTGCCGATGACCGAGCCGAGGTTCAGCTTCAGGTCCTTGGCGAAGTCCGGTATGGCGGACTTCAGTTCGTCGAGAGCCATGTCGGTATCAGCTCACTCGCCCGAGAGGAGCGCGACCGGGTCGAGGGTGTTCTCGCCCTTGGTCCAGTTGCACGGGCACAGCTCGTCGGTCTGCAGGGCGTCGAGGACCCGCAGGACCTCCTTGGGGTTACGGCCCACGGAACCGGCGGTCACCATCGTGAACTGGATCTCGTTGTTCTGGTCGACGATGAAGACGGCGCGCTGGGCGAAGCCGTCCTCGCCCTCGATGCCGAGGTCGCGCATGAGCTCGTGCTTCGAGTCGGCCAGCATCGGGAAGGGCAGGTCGGTCAGGTCCGGGTGGTCCTTGCGCCAGGCGTGGTGCACGAACTCGGAGTCACCGGAGAAGCCGAGGACCTGGGCGTCGCGGTCCGCGAACTCCTCGTTCAGCTTGCCGAAGGCGGCGATCTCGGTGGGGCACACGAAGGTGAAGTCCTTCGGCCACGCGAAGACGATCTTCCACTTGCCCTCGTAGGTCTTGTGGTTGATCTGCTCGAACTCCTTGCCGCTCTCCAGCGAAACACAAGCAGTCAGGTCGAACTCGGGGAACTTGTCACCGACAGTGAGCACGCGCTCTCCTTGCAACGTCTGGAACTCCCCTTTTGGGGGCGTTCCTGAGGGTTGGACGAACTCCACCTTGGCACAGAGTGCATTGATCACGGAAATAGCTACACTCGGTCGAGATGATCGGAGGTGCCTATCAGTGGGCCAGGGTAATCAGGGCATACGCCCCAAGCAGTCCGGTAAGTCGGCCGGTAAGCAGCCCAGTCTTTCGCAGCTGCGCGCCTTCACGGCCGTGGCGGAGCATCTGCACTTCCGGGACGCGGCGGCAGCAATCGGGATGAGTCAGCCCGCACTCTCCGGAGCGGTGTCCACCCTGGAGGAGGCACTGGGTGTCCGGCTCATCGAGCGTACGACGCGCAAGGTGCTGCTCTCGCCCGCGGGAGAGCGGCTCGCGGTGCGGGCCGGGGCGGTGCTGGAGGCCGTCGCCGCGCTGATGGAGGAGGCGGAGGCGGTCCGGGCCCCGTTCACCGGAGTGCTCCGGCTCGGCGTGATCCCCACCGTCGCCCCGTATCTGCTGCCCACCGTGCTCCGCCTCGTCCACGAGCGGTACGTGGACCTCGACCTCCAGGTCCACGAGGAGCAGACCTCCTCACTGCTGGAGGGTCTCGCCGCCGGGCGGCTGGACCTGCTGCTGCTCGCCGTGCCGCTCGGCGTGCCGGGAGTCACCGAGATCCCGTTGTTCGACGAGGACTTCGTGCTGGTCATGGAGCAGGACCACTGGCTCGGCGGCCGGGCGGACATCCCGCGCGACGCACTGCGCGAACTGCCGTTGCTGCTCCTGGACGAGGGGCACTGCCTGCGCGACCAGGCCCTGGACATCTGCCGTGAGGCGGGCCGCACCGAGGGCGCGCCGGTGACCACGACCGCCGCCGGGCTCTCCACCCTGGTCCAGCTGGTGGCCGGCGGGCTCGGGGTGACGCTGCTGCCCCGGACCGCGGTGACGGTGGAGACCGGCCGCAACGAGGCGCTGGCCACCGGGTACTTCGCGGACCCGGCCCCCACCCGGCGGGTGGCGCTGGCGATGCGGACGGGATCGGCGCGGGGAGGCGAGTTCGAGGAGTTCGCGGGCGCCCTGCGCGAGGCGATGGAGCCGCTGCCGGTACGGCTGGTGGCGGAAGGCGCTTGAGAGCGTACGGACAGCCGGGCCCCCTGGGAACAGGGGCCCCGGCCGTCCGTACGCGGATCAGGCGGGTGTCACTCGGTGCGCAGTCCGTCCGGGCGCATCATGCGCCACAGCGGCGGCAGCGACAACAGCGTGACCAGCAGGATCAGCGCGCCCCCGACCCCCGCCATCGGCCAGAACAGCCACCAGTCGGAGATCTCCTTCTCGATCAGGTGGACGAGCATCGCCCCGAGGCCCAGACCGCCCGCGACCGCCACCGCCAGACCGAGCACCACCGGCACGGCGGTCTGCCACAGCACCGACCAGCCGAGCGTGGAGCGCCGGGTTCCGAAGGCGACCAGCACCGACAGCAGCCGCCTGCGCTCACGCAACTGCTCCAGCTGGGAGACCAGCATCGACAGGGCGATCAGCAGTAGCACCGCGCTCGCGCCCACCTGGAGCCCGGTCTGGATGCTGGCGTACTGGCGGTTGCGTTCCACCGATTCGATCGTGACGAAGCGCATCCCGGGGTCGATCCTGGCCGCCGTGTTGCGTACGTGCTCGGCGACGTCCGGCACGCTCCGGTCGACCCGGATCTGGGTGGTGATCAAGGCGTTGGGCAGCTTGCCCGCGTCGAGGGCGCCGATGGTGGCCATGATTCCCCAGTGGGGGTCGCCCATCGGGTCGGTGCGGCCCGTCACGGTCCGGGAGTCGGCGGGCAGCGTCCACCGCATCGGCTTCTTCCCGGAGCCGATCTCGACCACCTCGCCCTTGCGGGCGGTCTCGTCGACCCAGGCCGTCATGTCCTTGTCGTCCTTCGGGTGGACGACGAACGTGTCGCCGTCCGCGCAGGCGCCGATCCGGGCCAGCTCGCGCAGGGTCTCGCAGGTGCCGACGGTCAGCGAGGTGGTGGGCTGGACCTCGTCCTCGGCATAGTCGCCCGGCTTGGAGGCGTACGCCTCCACCGAGCCGATGACCACCTCCACGCCCTTGGTGGCACGGAACTGCTCGATGGCCGCGGTGGCCCCCTCGCCCGTGACGTTCTCGGAGTAGCCGGCGAACTGTGCCCGGGTGGGGTCCTGGCCCGTCATCCGGTTGAAGTCGGCGTTCATCGAGGCGAACAGCATCTGCAGGGCGATCGCCCCCGCCACCGCCACGGTGACCCCGCTGACCGCGCGGGACGCGGCCCCGCTGCTCAACTGGAGCCTGCGGGTGGCGAGCTGCCAGGGCACCGGGCCGCCGCGCAGCCGGTTCACACAGGACTCGACCAGCCAGGGCAGCAGCAGGGCGAGCCCGAACAGCACCAGCACGGCGCCCGCGGTGATCGGGAACGGGTTCACCGGGGCGTACTCCTCGACCCGGCCCCAGAGCGCGAGCACCACGAGACCCGCCAGCGGCACCGGCAGCCGCCACCACAGGCGGCGTCCCCGGTCGCGACCCCGGCGCACGACGCCGAGCGGCTCGATCACCACGGACCGCATCGCCACCAGGGTGACGAGGACGGCGGTCAGCGGCACGGCCGCCGCGATCAGCGACGCCAGCCGGAGGTCGGGCGCCAGGTCGGCCGGGAACGCGCTGACGTCCCAGATCTCCACCGCGCCGACGAACTGCCGGCCCACCAGGAAGAACGCCAGGCCGAACAGCAGCCCGAGCAGTGCGCCGAACAGCGCCTCCCCGGCGGCGATCCGCCGGGTCGTCCGGATGTCCGCGCCGACCAGGCGCAGCGCGGCCAGCCGTCGGTCGCGCCGGTCGCCGCCGAAGCGCACGGCGGTGGCGATGAAGATTGCGACCGGCGCCAGCAGCACGACGCAGACCATGATGACGAGCACGATCAGCAGGGGCGGGAGGGGGTCGCCCTGGCGGTCGTCGCCGTACGCGGCGACCCGGTGGCCGCCGTTGGCCGGCGTCAGGGTGTCGCTGCCCGCGTAGTAGAGGAGTTCATTGGGGGAGCGCAGCCCCGCATCCCCGATCGTGCCGGTGATCTCGTACGACAGCCGCTCCCGCAGCAGCTCGTTGCCCGGCTCGTCGAGCAGCTCCCGCAGGGCGGGGGAGACGACCATCGTGTCCGGCGCGGGGAAGCGGTCGACCCCCGGCGGCAGGACGGGCTTCGAGCCGTCGGGGCGCATCAGATAGCCCTCGACGGTCCGGTCGTGGTACTCGGTGGTCGTGTTGATCCGCAGCACCGAGCTGTCCGACTTCGCGGCGTTCGCGTCGGGCGAGTCGGAGATCCGGGCCTCGCTGCGGGCCTGCTCGCGCGCGTTCCGCTCGTCGAGCAGATGCGGTACGGAGGAGGCGAGCAGCAGCAGGGCGACGCCGAGGCCGACGCCGACGGCGGTCAGCAGCGTACGGATCCAGCCCTCGCGGCCCCCGGCGGCGGCGAACCGGATGCCGAGACCGAGGTCGCGGAGGGTCACCGCGCCCCGCGAGGGCGCCGGCGGACGCGGTGGCGCCACGGGTCGCCTTTCTTCGAGCAGCGTCATACGGCGTGCTCCATGTCGCGGGCCCGGCCGTCGCGCACGGTGACGTCACGGTCGGAGTAGGCGGCGACGCGGGCCTCGTGGGTCACCAGGACCACGGCGACGTTGGCGGAACGGGCGGCCTCGGTGAGCAGCTCCATCACCCGCTCGCCGTTGAGGGAGTCCAGCGCACCGGTCGGCTCGTCGGCGAAGATCACCTTCGGCGACGCGGCCAGCGCACGGGCCACGGCGACCCGCTGGCCCTGCCCGCCGGAGACCTCGCCGGGGCGCTTGGCGCCGAGGTCGTCGACCTCCAGGCGCTCCATCCACTCCAGGGCGGTGCGCTCGGCGGCCTTGCGCCTGACGCCGTTCAGCCGCAGCGGCAGGGCGACGTTCTCCACACAGGTCAGCTCCGGGACGAGCTGGCCGAACTGGAAGACGAAGCCGAAGTCGCTGCGCCGCAGGGCGCTGCGCTCGGCGTCCGACATCGCGGACAGCTCGCGGCCCGCGTAGGTGATGGTGCCGGAGTCGGGCGTGATGATCCCGGCCAGGCAGTGCAGCAGGGTCGACTTGCCGGAGCCGGAGGGGCCCATCACGGCGACGACCTCGCCGGGGTGCACGGAGAACGACGCGCCGTCCAGGGCGGGCGTCGAGCCGTAGGTCTTGCGCAGATCGTGCGCGGCGAGAAGGGAGCCTTCGGGAATCACGGAGCCACCACCTTGGCGAGCTGGTCGACACGGGCGGAGGTCAGTTCCAGCCAGCGCAGATCGGCTTCCAGGTGGAACAGGGCGTGGTCGCAGATCAACTGGTCGGCGAGGTCACCCTGACGTTTGCGGTCGGTGAGGATACGCATCATCCGCAGGTGCGCCGAGCGCTGGGTGTCCAGCAGATCGGCCGCGCTGCGGCCGGTCAGGAGCGCCAGGACGACCTTGGTGTAGAGCGTCGACTGGAGGTAGGGCTCCGGCTTCTCCGGCTGGGCCAGCCAGTGCGAGACATCGGTGATCCCGGCGTCGGTGATGGCGTACCGCTTGCGCTCGGGGCCTCCTTCGCTCTCGACGCCGTCGACCTCGACGAGTCCGTTCTTCAGGAGCCGGGACATCGTCGAATAGACCTGGCCGTAGTGGAGCGGGCGGTCCTGGCCGAACTTCTCGTCGAAGGTCCGCTTCAGGTCGTAGCCGTGTCGGGGGCCGGACTCCAGGAGCCCGAGGAGGGTGTGACCGATAGACATGAGAGGAACTGTACACGGTGTGTATACCTACCGTGTATACGCGTCCGGAAAGCGACCCCGGCCCTTGGGGCGGACCGGGGTCGGGGTGCTACGGGTCGTCCTGGATATCGGCTCCGGGCGGGGGCTACGGTGTGCTCGCCCCGGACTCCGGCGGGGTTTCCGGCCCCTCCGGCGGCTGTTTGGGCGGCCGCCCCCGGCGGGCGATCGGACGCGCGGCCCCCGGCAGCCGGCCCGCCTCCGCGAGCGCCCGCCGCAGCAGGAACTCGATCTGCGCGTTGGCGCTGCGCAGTTCGTCGGAGGCCCAGCGGGCGAGTGCGTCGTGCACCGCGGGGTCCAGCCGCAGCAGCATCTGCTTGCGCTGCCGCGACCGGGACGGCGGTGTCCGCCGGGGAGGCGTCTGGTCGGTCACTGGTAGAGGGAGCCCGTGTTGAGGACCGGCTGGGCCGCGCGGTCACCGCACAGCACCACCATCAGATTGCTGACCATGGCCGCCTTCCGTTCGGAGTCCAGCTCCACGATGTCCTGCTCGGCGATCCGGGCCAGCGCCATCTCGACCATGCCCACCGCGCCCTCGACGATCTGCTGGCGGGCCGCGACCACCGCGCCGGCCTGCTGGCGCTGGAGCATGGCGGAGGCGATCTCGGGGGCGTACGCGAGGTGGCTGAAGCGCGACTCGATGATGAGGACGCCCGCGGCCTTCACCCGGGCGGTCAGCTCGACGGCCAGCTTCTCGGTGATCTCCTCCGCGTTGCCGCGCAGCGAGAGGCCGTCCTCCTCGTGGGCGTCGTACGGGTACTCGATGGCGATGTGCCGCACCGCCGCCTCGGTCTGGGTGGCGACGAACTCCAGGAAGTCGTCGACCTCGAAGAGGGCCTGGGCGGTGTCCTCGACCTTCCAGACGACGATCGCGGCCAGCTCGATCGGGTTGCCGTAGGCGTCGTTGACCTTGAGGACGGCGGTCTCGTGGTTGCGGACGCGGGTGGAGATCTTGCGGCTGGAGGTCAGCGGGTTGATCCAGCGGAGCCCGTCGGCGCGGATGGTGCCGACGTACCGGCCGAAGAGCTGGATCACCCGGGCCTCGCCCGGAGCGACCATCTTCACACCGCTCATACAGAAGAACGAGGTGATCACCAGGAGCACCCCGACGATGAAGAGCGGGACGCCGACCGCGTTGTTTCCGCCCGCCCCGATCACCCCGCCGATGATGGCGAGGCCGACTCCGGCGAACACCCCGACCACGGTCAGGAGCAGGCCGACGCCGCCCGGGATGGAGTGCGCCGTGACCTCCCTGACCTGGGGTGCGGGCATATCGGGGGCATCGATCGCGAGGTCGTCGGCCGGTGTGCCCGGGCGGTGGTCGTCGTGCTGTGCGGTCATGGGATCCCCCGTTCGGCGCGGTCTCGCACCGCGCTAGCAATGTGATTACACATTAATGACTTTCGCAACCTTGTCCACCCCTGGGGAGTCGGTTCCTAGGGAACGGGTGCTGATTCTCACGTCCGTAAAAGACCGGATCGCTTGTCTTTTGTCCCCGTCGGCGGTGTTAGCTGGCAGGTCTGAGCGAACTGAGGAAACCGAGCGAGCCGGTCGAGCAGAGAAGCGGGAGCAACACACCAATGGGTCGAGCGGATGCGCGACGAGCCCAGGCGCGGGAGTCGCGCAGGGGCCAGAAGAGCGGCGGCATACGCAGACTCTTCACGTGGAAGAAGCTGCTGGGCGCGGTCTTCGGGATCGTCCTGCTGGGCATGGGGGCCTTCGGGGCGCTCTATGTGTACGTCGACGTCCCCGCCGCCAACGCCATGGCGGAGCGGCAGAGCAACGTCTACCAGTACAGCGACGGCTCGGTCCTCGCCCGGACCGGCAAGGGCGTCAACCGCCAGATCGTCGACCTGGACGAGGTACCCAAGAAGGTGCAGCACGCCTTCGTCGCCGCCGAGAACAAGTCCTTCTACAAGGACCAGGGCGTCGACCTCAAGGGCACCACCCGCGCCCTCCTCAACACCGTCAGCGGCAAGGGCAAGCAGGGCGGCTCGACCATCACCCAGCAGTACGTGAAGAACTTCTACCTGACGCAGGACCCCACCGTGAGCCGCAAGCTCAAGGAACTGGTGATCTCGCTCAAGATCGACCAGCAGAAGTCCAAGGACGAGATCCTCGCCGGGTACATCAACACCGCCTACTACGGGCGCGGCGCGAGCGGCATCCAGGCCGCCGCCCAGGCGTACTACGGCATCGACGCCAAGGACCTGAACGCCTCGCAGGGCGCCTACCTCGCCTCCGTCCTCCAGGCCCCCAGCCAGTACGACTGGAACTCGGCCACCGACACCGGCAAGAAGCTGGTCAAGGAGCGCTGGGCCTACACCCTGCGCAACATGGTCGAGATGAAGTGGCTGACCGAGTCCGAGAAGGCCGGCCTGGAGTTCCCCGTCCCCCAGAAGCCCAAGCCCGCGCAGGGCATGGAGGGCCAGGCCGGCTATCTCGTCGAGGCCGCCAACAAGGAGCTGGAGAAGCAGGGTGTCTCCGCCGAGGACCGCGACGCGGGCGGCTGGACCTTCACCCTCACCGTCGACAAGAAGCGCCAGAAGGCGCTGGAGAAGTCGGTGGACGACCAGCTGGAGTCCAAGCTCGACCGCGAGGGCAACAAGGTCGACGCCACCGTCCAGGCCGGCGCCACCTCCGTCGACCCGAAGACCGGCAAGGTCGTCGCCCTGTACGGCGGCGAGGACTACATCAAGCACTACATCAGCAACGCCACCCGCCAGGACTACCAGCCCGCCTCCACCTTCAAGCCGCTGGTGCTCGCATCGGCCCTGGAGAACGAGTCGAAGACGCAGGACGGCAGCCTGATCGGGCTCAACACCATCTACGACGGCACCAGCAAGCGGCCGGTCGTCGGCAGCGACACCCCGTTCGCCCCGCAGAACCAGGACGACCGCAGTTACGGTCCGGTCTCCGTCCAGAAGGCCTTGAACAGCTCGGTCAACTCCGTCTTCGCGCAGATGATCGTCGACGTGACGCCCGCCGCCGTGAAGGAGACCGCGCTCGCCCTCGGCGTACCGGACAAGAACTTCCCCGAGCGCCCCGCCGTCACCCTCGGCACCATGAACGCCTCGACCTGGGACATGGCCGGCGTGTACGCCACGCTCGACAACCACGGCCGGAAGGTCACCCCGCACATCCTCCAGTCCGCCGAGCACCGCGACCGCACGGTGAACGCCGAGAAGCCCAAGCGGGAGCAGGTCATCAGCCGCGCCTCGGCCGACACCGTGACCAAGGGGCTCACCGGGGTCGTCGACGCCGGTTCCGGGGGCGCGGCCAACAGCCCCGCCTACGACGCGGCGGCCAAGACCGGCACCTCCGAGGACAACAAGTCGGCCTGGTTCGCCGGGTACACCCCGGAGCTGACCACGGTCGTGGCCCTCTTCGGCGAGGGTGACGGCGGCCGTAAGCAGGTCTCCCTGACCGGTACGGCCAACTCCGGCCGCGCCAGCGGCAGCGGCTTCCCGGCCAGGATCTGGGCCGACTACACCCTCGGCGCCCTCGGCGGCGGGTCCGACAAGACGTTCGACCTCCAGGACGTGGAGCGCGGCGAGGTGCCCGCCCCGCCGACGCCTTCCGAGACGCCCTCCGAGGAACCCACCCCGTCCGAGGAGCCGACCCCGTCGGACACCCCCTCCGAGACGCCGAGCGGGACGCCCAGCGACACCCCGTCGTCGTCGACGCCTCCGCCCTCGCCCAGCAGTACGCCTCCCACCACGCCCCCCACGAGCCCGGAGGTGCCGCCCCAGCCCGGGGAGGACGACGGCCGGCCGGGCGAACGGCCGGGCGGCAACGGACTGCTCGGACAGTGAGGCCGTGACGACAGGAGGGGCGGGCCCGCGGGCCCGCCCCTCCTGTCATGCCGCCCGCGGCGGGCTCCTCACTGCCCCCGGGTCGCCATCTCGAACCAGACGACCTTGCCCGTCGAAAGACGTGTCGCCCCCCACCGCCGGGCGAGCCGGTTGACCAGGAACAGCCCACGTCCACCCTCGTCCGTCTCCCGCGCCCGGCGCTGCCGGGGCAACTGCGGGGAGTCGTCGCCGACCTCGCAGCGCAGGATGTCGGTCCGCAGCAGCCGCAGCGTCACCGGCCGCTCCGCATAGCGCACCGCGTTGGTGACCACCTCGCTGACGAGCAGCTCCACCTCGTCGGCCAGGTCGTCAAGACCCCAGCGGCTCAGCGCCCGCCGGGCCAGTCGGCGGGCCCGGCCCGGAGCCGCGTCCTCCGGCTCCAGGTACCAGTACGCCACGTCGCTCGGCGCGATCCCGTCGAAGCGGGCGGCGAGCAGCGCGATGTCGTCGTCCCGGTCACCCGGGCCGAGCATGTCCAGCACGTCGTCGCAGAGGGCCTCCAGCGGCGGCGAGTGGTCCGGGCCGGTGAGCTGCGCGGTCGCCGCGAGGCGCTCCCGCAGCTGCTCGATGCCCGTCCACACGTCCCGCAGCCGCGACTCCACCAGACCGTCGGTGTAGAGGAGCAGCGTGGCGCCGGCCGGGGCGTCCAGCTCGACGGCCTCGAAGTCGACGCCACCCACCCCGATCGGGGCGCCCGGCGGCACCACCAGCACCTCGGCCCGCCCGCCCAGGTGCAGCAGCACGGGCGGCGGGTGTCCGGCGTTGGCGATGGTGATCCGGTGCGCGACCGGATCGTAGACCGCGTACAGGCAGGTCGCCATCCGGTCGCTGCCCAGGCGCTGCGCCTGCTCGTCCAGGTGGTGCAGGACCTCCTGCGGCGGCAGGTCGAGCTGCGCCAGGGTCTGCGCCGTCGTCCGGAGCTGGCCCATGATCGCCGCCGACGTCATGGAGTGGCCCATCACATCGCCGACGACCAGGGCGACCCGGCTGCCGGGCAGCGGGATCGCGTCGTACCAGTCGCCGCCGACCCGGGCCGTCTCGGCCGCCGGGAGGTAGCGCGAGGCGAGCCGGACGCCGGTGGGCTGGGGGAGCGAGTCGGGCAGCATCGTGCGCTGCAACTCGTCGGCGATATAGGCCTCGCGCCCGTACAGCACGGCCTTGTCGATGCCGAGCGCGGTGTGCGTCGCCAGTTGCGCCGCGACCAGCAGATCGCTGGCCTCGAACGGGGTGCGCTCGGTGCCGCGCACGAAGACCGCGGCCCCGATGACCCGGCGCCGGCCGCGCAGCGGGGCGAGGATCGCCCGGTGCCCGGTGGGGACGGACCGGCCGGGGCCGAGCAGCTCCGGCAGGGCGGCCCGCGCCGCCGCGGAGTCGCCGAAGACCGGCCGCACCCCGCGCAGCACCTCGGCCAGCGCACCGCCCGCCCGCACCTCGCACAGCTCGGCGGCCGGCATCAGATCGGCCTGCGGGTCGAGGATCAGCGGACGCAGCCGCTCGGTCTCGGAGCCGGACGCCTCGCCGCCCTCCTCGTCGCTGACGCGCAGCCGGTCGCTGCGGCGCAGCCGCAGGACGAACGGGCTCACCGGGCGTTCGTCGCCCACCGGGAGCGGGTCGCGCAGATAGACCAGGATCGCGTCGGAGAACGTCGGCACGCTGGCCCGGCACAGCCCGAGGACGATCTCGTCCAGGTCTATGCCCCGGGCGATCCGCCGGGTCGCCGCGCCGACGAACCGCAGCCGGTCGCCCTCGCGGCGGGTGGCCGCCTGCGCCTCGGCGACGGCGGCCGCTCCTGGACCCGGGTTCGGCGCGGCGGCCGGAGCCGGGACCGCGGCAGCGGCGGCCGCGGCCGCGGCGTCCTGCTGCCGGGGCCGGGTGCGCTCCTGCTGCCGGGCCGCCAGAGGCTGCCGGCCTTCGTGGGAGGTGGGGTGCTCCGTCACGCGTGGGATTCCGTCCGTCCGGGCCGGTTGTATGAGGCAGTCACCTCGTGGGGCGCTACTGTGCCCCGGCAAGCGCGGGAAGAACAACGGCTGTCACCGGATGCCCCCGATGAAGGGGCCGAAACCGAGCGCCGCGGAGATGGCCGACAGGCGACCCCGACGGCGGCGCACGCGGCGAGAGGGCAGCGGACAGCGTGCACGTCTCCACCCCCTCGTAGTGGCTCCCGCGACCGAGCGGAACGTCCGGGTCCGTGGCCCGTCGCTCCGCACGACCGGTGTGGTGACTTGTGGTCAGTTCCGGTGTGGTGCCCGCTGGTTGCGGCGATCAGCCCTCCGTACGACCGGACCTGCCGACCGGACCGTCCGAAGGGTCTCTCCAGGGTCTCACGACGGCATACGGGCAGGGGTGCGGTCCCAGTCATCCGGCAGCGGCGGCACCTGCCACCGCGGATCGGGCCGCCAGTGCTCCCAGCCGTCCCGGAACGGAGCCCCCCACCCGGTGATCACCTCGACCGCCGCGCGGCCCGCCTCCCGGACCCGGGCCGCGGTCTCCCGGTCCATCAGACCGACCTGCTGAGCCTGGGCGAACTCGTCCTCGTCGAGCCATTTCCAGCTCCGGTCGGGGTTCACGGAGATGTCGAGAAAGTGATCCTCGGAATCCACCCCTCCGGACCACCGGGTCCGGGGCTCCTCCAGATTCACGTACCAGTTGCGGAACAACCAGCCCCGGTCCCAGAACAGCCACACCGACCACGGGTCCCCGGGCCTGGCCAGCTTCAGCACACCCGAGCCGAACCAGGTCGAGCGGGCCGTGGTGCGCGGCGCTGTGTAGCGGGTGGCCAGCGGTTCGGCGTGCACCTGGGTGCCGTCGGCCAGCACCGGCCGCACGCATTCGGTGCCGGGCGCCATCCAGACGGCGAGCAGCTCGTCGGTGTCCTGGACGACGGTCACCGGACGGCAGATGTGCACGGGCGGGGCGCCGGCCGTCCGGTGGGCCCGGCCGTTGTCGCGGTAGCGCCAGAGGATCTGGTCCCCCGGCGCCCAGCGTGCGTACTCTCCCGTACCTGTCATGGAGAGATCTTACGGAGCGCTCCCACCGGCCCGCTGCGACTCAGGTCACCCGGTCCCGATCTGCCGGACACCCGCAGGTCTCACGGGGCACTCCCGGGCGTCACCGCAACCCCAGGTGTCACCCGGCGCCCCGCCCCGCGCTCACGGGCGCGTCATCCGCAGCACGTCCAGCGCCTCGTCGAGCTGCTCCATCGTCAGGTCGCCGCGCTCGACGTAGCCCGAGGCCAGGACCGTCTCGCGGATCGTCGTCCCGTCCTTGAGGGACTTCTTGGCGACCTTCGCCGCCTCCTCGTAGCCGATGTACTTGTTCAGCGGGGTCACCACGGCCGGCGAGGACTCGGCGTAGGCGCGGGCCCGCTCCACGTCGGCGGTGATGCCGTCGACCGTACGGTCCGCGAGCAGTCGGGAGGCGTTGGCCAGCAGCCGTACGGACTCCAGCAGGTTCTTCGCGATGACCGGGAGCATCACGTTCAGCTCGAAGTTGCCCGCGGCGCCGGCCGTGGCGACCGTCGCGTCGTTGCCGGTGACCTGGGCGGCGACCATCAGGACCGCCTCGGGGATCACCGGGTTGACCTTGCCCGGCATGATCGACGAGCCGGGCTGGAGGTCGGGCAGCGCGATCTCGGCGAGGCCGGTGCGCGGCCCCGACGCCATCCACCGCAGATCGTTGGAGATCTTGGTCAGGGACACGGCGATGGTCCGCAGCTGGCCGGAGGTTTCCACGAGCCCGTCCCGCGCGCCCTGCGCCTCGAAGTGGTCGCGGGCCTCGGTGAGCGGCAGCCCCGTCGCGTCCGCGACCTCCGCGATCACGGCGGCGGAGAAGCCGGGCGGGGTGTTGATGCCGGTGCCCACCGCCGTACCGCCCAGGGGCAGTTCGGCGAGCCGGGGGAGGGAGGCGCGCAGCCGCTCCACGCCGTAGCGGATCTGTGCCGCGTAGCCGCCGAACTCCTGGCCGAGGGTGACCGGGGTGGCGTCCATCAGATGCGTACGGCCCGACTTCACGACCTCCGCGAATTCGGCCGATTTCCGCCCCAGGGATTCCGCCAGGTGGTCCAGGGCGGGGATCAGGTCGGCGGTGACGGCGGCGGTGGCGGCGATGTGGATGGAGGACGGGAAGACGTCGTTGGACGACTGGGAGGCGTTCACATGGTCGTTGGGGTGGACCTCGCGGCCGAGGCGTTCGGTGGCGAGGGTGGCGATCACCTCGTTGGTGTTCATGTTCGACGAGGTGCCCGAACCCGTCTGGAACACGTCGACCGGGAAGTGCTCGTCCCAGCGGCCCGAAGCGACCTCGGTGGCGGCCTCCTGGATCGCGGCGGCGATGTCCGGATCCAGTACCTTCAGCTCGGCGTTGACCTTGGCCGCCGCGCCCTTGATCCGGGCCAGCGCCTCGATGTGCGCCCGCTCCAGACGCTGCCCGGAGACGGGGAAGTTCTCCACCGCCCGCTGGGTCTGGGCGCGCCACTTGGCGCCCGCGGGGACCTTCACCTCACCCATCGAGTCGTGCTCGATCCGGAACCCGCTGCCACCGGGCGTGTCATCTGACGTGTCGACCATGGTGTTTAAACCTCCTGAAAAAGATGAGCACTTCTCTTGTTCTATGTATTCCCAAGTCGCCTACCGACCAGTAAATACCGGGGGTAACCACTACCGGGAGGCGCAATGAGGCGCACCAGCACCAGACTTCGAGGGCTCGGAAGCCTTCGCCGGCTCCGCTGTACGGTCGCGGCCGCCGTCGCTCTCGCGGCCGCCGTCGGCGGTATGGCCGCCGCCGGACCCGCGGGCGCGACGGAGTCGGGTACCAGCTCTATCGCATCCACCCCTCTCCCGCCCGCGCTGGAAGCCGTCCGGGCCGCCGAGGCCACCCAGCTGTACGGGAGCCCCGCCGAGCGGCCGCTCGGCGACCGCAAGACCGGGCTGATCTCGCTCGGCGACAGCGAGATCTCCGGCGAGGGCGTCGGCACCTACGACCCCGGCACCAACGGGCCGGACAACTGGTGCCACCGCTCACCGGACGCCGCCATCCACCGCACGGGCATCGCGGCGGACGTCACGTACAACGTCTCGTGTTCCGGCGCCTATACCGGAAACATCAAAATCGGCGGAAACAAGCAGTACGCCGACGAGCTGGTGCAGAGCGACAGCCTCGCGATCAAGGCCCGCAACACCCGGATCAAGATGATCGTCCTGGTCGCCGGGGCCAACGACGACCTCCAGTTCGGTCCGGTCATGACCGACTGCGTGGTCCGCTACATCAGCCTCCAGGGGCCCTGCGAGCCGAAGTACGCGGGCGGCTGGCAGGCCCGCGTCGACGCGCTGGTCCCCAAGGTCGAGCAGACCGTCCGCGACCTGCGCACCGTCATGACGGGCGCCGGGTACCGGGACGGCGACTACCGGCTCGTCCTGATGGGCTACCCGAGCCCCATCGGCCCGGACTTCCGCGACAACCCGAAGTTCCCCGGCAAGCTCGTCTGCGGCGGACTCGGCTACGACTCCGACACCGTCTGGGGCCGCAACACCGCCGTGCCCGCCTTCCAGGTCGGCATGCGCAAGGCCGCCGCCGCCACCGGAGCCTCCTACCTCGACAACTCGCGGCTCTTCCACGGCCGTGAGGTCTGCACCGAGAGCCCCTGGGCCCGCGGCCTCTACATCGACCTGAGCAAGCCGGGCCTGCCCGACGAGAACTCCGTCCGGCAGTCCTTCCACCCCAACGCGGCGGGCCACCGGGCCTTCGCCTCCTGCCTCACCCAGCTGTACGACTCCGGGCTGCGCGAGGCGAGCTGCGCCGACCCCGCGAGCACGGGGAACCCGGTCCTGACGGGAGCGGCCTTCGACGACCTGTTCGTTCCGCTGAAGAACGAGGCGACCGGGGCCTGTGTGGACGTGCCCGCCTCGGTCACCCGTAACGGCACCGCGATCGGCGGCTGGGACTGCCACGGCGGGCGCAACCAGAACTGGTGGTACGACGCCGGTACGCAGACGGCCCGCACCGCGCTCAGCCACGACCGCTGCCTGGACGTGCCGGGCGCCGAGTACGACGCCGGCGCCACGCTCGTCGTGTGGGACTGCTCGGGCGCGGCCAACCAGAAGTTCGTCCGGCAGGCGGGCACCGTCCGCCCGGCCGCCGCGACCGGCCTGTGTCTGACGCTGGCGGGGGCCAAGGACCCGCTCAAGCTCCAGACGTGCGACGGCGGCGCGAACCAGCGCTTCGTGTAGCCACCGCGTGCGAGGGGGCGGCCGCCGGGGTGCGGTCGCCCCCTCGTCATGCCCCTCTCTCACGCCTCCCGGGCCAGCGCTTCGGAGAGTGCCCCCAGCGTCGGCGTCAGATACAGCTGCCGCAGCGGAATGCCGGGCAGCCCGCGCTCCCGGGCGAGCGTGCCGATCCGGATCGCGTACAGCGAATTGCCGCCCAGGTCCCAGAAGTCGTCGTCCGGGCCGATCTCCTCGACGCCGAGGACGTCCCGCCAGATGGCGGCGAGGACGCCGGCGGGGGCGGTGGCGGGTGCGGTCTCGCGGGGCGGTGCGGCAGGGGCCCGGCGCGCTCCGGGCGGGGGCAGCCGGGCCGGGTCCAGCTTGCCGTTCGCGGTGAGGGGGAGGGCCGGCAGCACGGTCACCGTCGCGGGCACCATGTGCGGGGGAAGCAGCCGGGCCGCCCTCTCCCGTACGGGCCCGGCGTCCTCGCCCGCCCCCGGGGCCGGGACCACATACGCGTCGATCCGCACGGCCGCCGCGTCCCCGCCCCCGCCGCCCGTCACGGTGACCGCGGCCGCCGACACCGCCGGGTCCTCCAGCAGCACGTGCCGGATCTCGCCCGGCTCGATCCGGAAGCCCCGCACCTTCACCTGGTCGTCGATCCGGCCCAGGTGCTCCAGCGTTCCGTCGGGCAGCAGCCGCCCCAGGTCGCCGCTGCGGTAGAGCCGCCCGGCCGGGTCCAGGGGGTCCGGGACGAAGCGTTCGGCGGTCAGGGCGGGCCGGTTCAGATAACCCAGCGCCACGCCCGCCCCACCCACATGGATCTCCCCGAGCGCACCCGGCGGCACCGGCCGCCCGTACGCGTCCAGGACCCGGACCGACCAGCCCGGCAGGGGCCGCCCCACCGACCGGGAACCGGCGAGTGCCTCGCGGCGGGTCACCGTGGCCGCCGTGACATGGACCGTGGTCTCGGTGATCCCGTACATGTTGACCAGCCGGCAACGGTCCTCCGGATGCCGGTCGAACCAGCCCAGCAGCGGGCGGGTGTCCAGCGGCTCGCCGCCCAGCACCACCAGCCGCAGGGCGGACAGATCACCGCCCGTCCGGTCGGCCGCCGCGAGCTGGGTGAACGCCGAAGGGGTCTGGCTCAGCACGCTCACCCGTTCCCGGACCAGCAGCGCGTGGAAGTCCTCCGGCGAGCGCGAGGTCCAGTGGTCCACGAGGACCAGCCGGCCGCCCGTCAGCAGCGCCCCCCAGATCTCCCACACCGAGAAGTCGAACGCCGCCGAGTGGAAGCACGTCCAGGTGTCGTCGGGGGAGAGGCCGAAGTCGTCGCGGACGGCGTCGACCAGGGCCGTGACGCCTGCGTGCGGGACGAGGACCCCCTTGGGGCGGCCGGTCGAGCCCGAGGTGTGGATGACGTACGCGGGGGCGCCGGCCTGCCGCCGTTCCGCGGCGGGGCGGGGCGGGTGGCCGGTCAGGACGGCCGGGTCCTCGACGGTCAGCCGGACCCCGGCGTCCTTCGCGGTGCGCTCACGCCGGTCCGCCGGATGCTCCGGATCCAGCGGTACGTAGACCGCGTCCGCCTTCAGGACGCCGAGCACCACCGCCACCAGGTCGGCTCCGCGGGGCAGGCAGAGCCCCACGAGATCGCCGGGACGGACGCCATGGGCGTACAGACCGTCGGCGAAATCCTCGGCCCGGCCGTTCAGTTCGGCGTACGAGAGGGTGGCGGGCCCGGCGGTGAGCGCGGGGGCGTCCGGGCGGGCGGCGGCCTGGGCGGCGAAGGCCTCGTCGACGCGGAGGGTGAGGGAGGCGGGAGGCTTCCGTGTTGCCCCGAGCATCAGTTGCTCGGTGGACTCCGACGCGCTCAGCGGATCCAGTTCCCGGAGCGGTGTGTTGAGTGGACGGCTCAGCAACTGCTGCCGCACGCCCTCCACTTGATGAGCCGGTACGGGGAGTCCGTCCGGGCCGGTCGGCAGCGTGACCGGTCCGTCCCCGTCGCCCCCCACCAGACCGACCGCAGGCGGTTCCCCCGCCGGCGCCAGGCCGAGCGCAAGCGGTTCCTCGGCCGCCACCAGACCGAGCGCGGGCGGTTCCTCGCCCTCGGCCGGGACGAGCGGTTCGGTGGTGAGCAGATCGGCGACCGTCCGGCCGGGCGACAGGTCCGCCGTGAACACCGCGTACCCGTCGAGCGCCCCCAGCGCGTAGGGAGGCCGGTCCCGGGCCGGTACGGGGACGGCGACGCGCACCGAGGCCGCGCCCGTGTACCGCCCGGCGGTGAGCGCGAGCGCGGCGGCGAGCCGCCGGGTCTCCTCGTCCACGCGCAGGTCCGGGGGGAGCGGCCCGCCGTGCGGCGTCACCGCGTCCGGCGGCACCTCGCCCAGCAGTACCCGGGCGACGATCCGCAACGAGTGGGCGTCCAGCGCGGCTGCGTCGGCGGTCAGGACGGCCTCGGGAGCGTGCCCGTCCGCGTACCGCAGCAGCACCGCGCGCAGCCGGTGGCCGGGTGCGACCGGGCGGCGGGCCTCGGCCGCGCGCCGCCGGGCGGCGGCGTCGGACCCGGCCGGGGCGGGCACGGTCTCCGTCCACAGCCGGGGGCTGCGCTCCCCGGGCCACCACAGCTCCGCCGCCGTCGCGAGGGCGGCGGCGAGCGCGGTGTCGGTGAGGGCCGGCGGCAGGCGGACCGTCAGGGCGTGATGGGCAGGCGGCACGTGCACAACTCCTCGTCCAGGGAAGGGAAACGGCTGATGCGGGCGGTCAGCGGGCGGTGAACCCGCCGTCCACGGCGACCACACTGCCGGTCACCTGCCGGGACTCGTCCGAGGCCAGCCAGAGCACCGCGTTCGCCACATCGTCCGGCTCCACCAGCGCGTTCATCGGCTGGTCCCGGACGAACGCGGCCCCGTGCTCAGCGACCGGCACCTCCAGCGAGCGGGCGATCTCCGCCAGCATCCGGCCCTCCATCGCCTCGTCGTCCCGCACCGAGCCCGGACACACCGCGTTGACCCGGACCTTCCGGGGCGCGTAGTCCAGGGCCACCGCCTTCGTCAGGCCGACGAGGCCGTGCTTGGCCGCCACGTACCCCGCGAAGTGCCGGTAGCCCACCAGGCCCGCCGTCGAGGCGATGTTGACGATCGAACCGGACCCCTGAGCGACCATCCGGCCGCCGACCGCGCGGATCGCCCGCCACGCACCGCCCAGATCCACATCGATCATCAGCTGCCACTCGGCCTCGGTGATCTCGTGCGCCGGGCGGCCCGAAGGGGCGGCGATGCCCGCGTTGTTGACCAGGACGTCGATCCGCCCGAAGCGCTCCTCGGCCGCCTCCGCCGCCGACTCCAGCGCCGCCAGGTCCCGGACGTCGGCCTGCCGGGTCAGCACGGCGGACCCCGCCTCGCGGCAGAGCCGCCCGGTGTGCGCGAGCTGCGAGGCCGAACCGAGCGGATACGGCACCCCGGGCAGTTCGCCCGCCACGTCCAGCAGCACCAGGTCCGCACCCTCGCGGGCGAAGGCCAGCGCACAGGCCCGGCCGAGACCGCGCGCCGCTCCCGTGATCAGCGCCGTCCGCCCGGCGAGCCGGGCCCCGCCACCGGCCGAGGGCCCCGCACCAGCGCCACCGGCCGAGGGCCCCGCACCACCGCCGTCGGTCACCGGCCCCTGGCCGCCGTCACCGCCGCTGCCCGTCACCGGCCCCTCGCCGTCGCCGCCGCCCGTCACCGGCCCCTCGCCGCGCGCACCTCGGCGGCCACCAGCTCCAGCAGCTCGCCCGGCCGCTCGGTGAGATACATGTGCCCGCCGGCCGGCTCGGCCACCGTCAGCCTCCCCGTCGTCACCCGACCCCACTCGGCGGCCTCCGCCGCCCCGACCAGGGTGTCCTCCCGCCCCCGGACGGAGATGACCGGGACACCCAACAGCCTTTCCGTGGACGGCACATACGTCTCGTGGAGCCGGACGTCCGCCCGGAGCGTCGGCAGCAGCAGCTCCCGCATCTCCGGGTCGGCCAGCGCCGGGTGGTCGTACCCGGCGAACGCCCGGACCCGGGCGGCGAACTCCTCGTCCGGCAGCCCGTCCGCCCGGTCCGTGCGCGGCGTCCAGGGGCCGGGCGCACCGCTGACCACGAGCGCGGCCAGCCGGATCTGCCCGCCCGACCGCTCGATCCGGTGCGCCAGTTCGTACGCGAGGACCGCGCCCATGCTGTGCCCGAACAGCACGACCGGGCCGCCGCTACCGTCCTCTTCACCGAGGGCCGCCGTCACCTGCGCGTACGCGTCGTCGACGGCCGGGGCCGCCGAGGTGTGGGCGGGCTCGGGGAACCGCTTCTCGCGGCCCGGCAGCGACACCGGGAGGATCCGCAGACCCTCCGGGGCCAGCTTCTGCCAGGGCGTGAAGAAGGAGGGACCCGCCCCGGCGAAGGGCAGGCAGATGAGGACGGTCTCTTCGTCGGCCACGGTCGTTCCTGTTCTCTTCTCTTCTGTTCTTCCGGATGCCGCGCCTGTCGGTGGGGCCGGGCGGGCCTGTCAGTCCCCGACCATGATCGTGGTGAGGATCGCGGCGAGATAGCCCGGGTCGCGCACCCCGCACAGCTCGCGCGCCGAGTGCATCGACAGGCCGGGCACCCCGACGTCCACCGTGGTCACGCCGAGGCGGGCCGCCGTGAGCGGGCCGATCGACGTACCGCAGGGCATCGCGTTGTTGGAGACGAACGGCTGCCAGGGAGCCCCGGCCCGCTCGGCCGCCGCCGTGAACACCGCGAAGCCGGTGGAGTCGGTGGCGTACCGCTGGTTGACGTTCACCTTGACCGTCGGGCCGCCGTTGGGGATCGGGCGGTGGTCGGGGTCGTGCCGCTCCGCGTAGTTGGGGTGCACCGCGTGCGCCATGTCGGCGGAGACGCAGAACGCGCCCGCCAGCGCCCGCGACCAGTCCTCGTCGCTGCCGCCGCGCGCCGACACGGACCGCGACAGGATCCGCTCCAGCAGCGGGCTCTGCGCACCCGTCTCGGAACCGCTGCCGACCTCCTCGTGGTCGAAGGCGGCCAGCACCGGTACGAAGGAGGGCTGCGTGGCCCCCGTCGCCGCGTCGACCAGAGCGGTCACCCCGGCGTGCACCGAGACCTGGTTGTCCAGCCGGGACGCCACCACGAACTCCTGGTCCACGCCCAGGTATCCGGGCGGCTGGACGTCGTGCAGCATCAGGTCCCAGCCCAGCACGTCCGCCGGGTCCTCCCCGGCGGCCGAAGCGACCCGGCGCAGCAGCTCGCCCTCCCGCGGGTCGCCCAGCGCCCAGATCGGCGCTATGTGCCGCTGCCGGTCCAGGGCCACGCCCTCGTTCACCGAACGGTCCAGATGAATGGCCAACTGGGGCACCCGCAGCAGGGGTTCGTCGATCTGTACGAGCCGGCTGCGCGGGGTGCCGTCGGAGCCCCGCAGGGCGAGGCGGCCGGAGATGCCCAGATCCCGGTCGAGCCAGGTGTTCAGCGGGACCCCGCCGTAGATCTCCACACCGATCTGCCGCCACCCCGAAGTCCCGGTGTCCGGTGCCGGTTTGATCCGCAGGTTCGGGGAGTCGGTGTGGGTGCCGACGATCCGGAACGGGGTGTGGGCGGGCGCACCCTCGGGGACGTACCAGGCGATCAGCGCACCGGCGCGGCTGACGAAGCAGCCGCCGGTCGCCCCCGTCCAGTCGTCCGTGCCGCGCAGTTCGCGGAACCCGGCCTTCTCCAGACGCTGGGCCGCACTGGCCACCACGTGGTACGGGGAAGGGCTGGCGGCGATGAAGGCGAGCAGGTCGTCGGTGTGGCTGCGGTGGGGGGCCGGAGTCATACGGCGTCCGCCTTTCCGGTGTTCGGCAGTGACTGGGAGGGTGACGGTCCGCCGGGCTGGTCGGGCCCGGCGCTGGCGTCCCCGGCTGAGCCTCCGGAGCCTCGGCCCGGTGGCCCCTGCCGGGGGCGCTCCCCGAGGAGTTCCCGCACCGGCCGGTCGGGCCGGGCGCTGAACTCCGCGAGCAGGTCGGTGTACGACGCGAGAAGGTCGTGGGCGGTCGTGTGGTCCCACAGGTCGGTGGAGAATTCCAGGAACGTTCGATAACCCTTCGCGGGGTCCCGGCGCGGCGCAAGTCCGAAGCACAGTTCGCTGCGGGAAAGCGGCGGTGCCAGATCGGCCACCTCGACCCGGAGCCCGGGGATCTCGATGTCCGTGTCTACGGAGTTCTGGAACGCGAGGACGTGCGGAACCCGGTCGGGGACGCTGACAGAGCCAGCGTCCCGCATCGCCTGCATGATGCGCGCGGTGGGCAGCACATGCGCCATGGCTCCGAGCGCGCCCGCGCCCGTACGGACCGCGAGCTCCGCGCAGGTCTCGTCAAGATTGGCTGAATCCAGTCGTACGCGGACCATCACCGCGGTGGACGTCATCGCCACGAGCGACTCCGAGGCGGTGCCCTCGCGGTTGGCGTACGGCACGCTCAGCAAGGTGTCCTCCTCTCCCGACAGCCGGGCCAGGAACACCCCGAGGGCCGCCGCCGCGACCGCGAACGGGGTGGTGTGCCGTTCGGCCGCCAGCTTCTCCACCGCCGCCCGCACCTCGCCCGTCGCGACCCCGCGCACGGTGTCCCCGTGCCCGCTCAGCTTCTGCGGGCGCGGCCGGTCCGTCGGTACGGGGACGGCGGACGGCACCCCGTCCAGGTAACGGGCGCAGAACGCGGCCCGCTCCGCCTCGGCGCCGGGATCGTGCCGCTCCCCCTGCCACCGGGCGTACCCGGGCGCCTGCATCGCCGGATCGGGCAGACCGTGCGGGACGCCCGCGGCGGCCGCCGTGTAGAGCGCGGCGATCTCCGCGAGCAGCACGGACAGCGACCAGCCGTCGGCGCAGACATGGTGCAGGACGAACATCAGCTCCCAGCGGTCCTCCTCGACCCGCAGCAGCCGCGTCCGGGGCTGGAGCGACCGCCCCAGGTCGAAGGGGGCCGCCGCGTCGGCCCGGCACAGGGCGTCCGCCCGGGGCCGCCGCTCGTCGGCGGGCAGCCCGGTCAGATCCTCCACCGGCAGGGCCACCGGCTCCGCCGCCAGCACCTCCTGCCACCACGGCCCGTCCGGCGCCCCTTCCTGCGCGAACCTGGTCCGCAGCCCGTCGTGCCGGGCGACCAGCTCGGTCACGGCCGATCGCAGGGCCGCCGGGGCCAGCGCCCCGGTGAACGTGATGCGCGTCGGTACGTTCCACACGGCGGGGTCGGGCATGGCGTGGTGCCCGGCGATCATCCGGGCCTGCTGGTCGCTGACGTGGGCGCGGTCGACGACGGCCACGACGTCGGTCTCCGGTCCGCCCGTCTCCGGGCCTTCCGTCTCCGACCCGTCCGTCTCCGGGTCGCCCGCCAACTGCTCGGTCATGGCCCGCAGGGTGGCGTCGGCGAAGAAGTCCGCCAGCGGGTAGTCGACGCCGAGCGTGTCCCGGACCCGGTTCACCAGGCGGATCGCGGCGATCGAATTGCCCCCCAGGTCGAAGAAGTTGCTGTCGGCGGCGAAGCCCGGCCGGCCGAGGACGGACTCCCAGACCTCGCGGAGCAGCACGGCGGTGTCGGAGACCGTCCGCGTGCCCGGCTCGGTCGTGGCGCCCGGCTCGGTCGTGCCCGCTCCGGCCGCCGTGTCCGGTGAGGCGCTGCTCTCCGAGCCCGTCCCGCCCGGCCCGTCCGGCCCCTCCGCACCTTCCTCGACCGGGTCCGACATCGCGTCCAACCGCCGTTCCAGCTCGGCGAGATACCCCTCCGCCGTCGCCGCGTCGAACAGATCCGCGTCGTAGCGCAGCCGCAGCCGCAGGCCCCCGTCCTGAACGTGGGTGGCCATCAGAGCCAGCTCCAGCGGTGCCGACTCCGTCCCGGCCGCCACGCCCTCGGCCCGCAGGCCGGGCAGGTCGATTCCGGCCAGCGCCGCCCGGTCGAGGTCGACCGAAACGGTCACCAGCGGGCGCGGATTCCCCGGGTCCGGATGGACCGCCGCCAGGAGCGCGTCCAGGTCCACCCCACTGTGCTCGTCCGCCGCGAACAGCGCCTGCCCGGTGGCCCGTACGGCCTCCGGCGGCGAGGTCGCGTCGGTGGCGGACAGCGGCAACGGCAGCAGCGCCACATGGAACCCGACCGTGCCCGCCGTCGCGGGTGGCCGCCGCCCGAACGTCGTGCCCAACAGGAACGCGTCCTGCCCCGACCGCCGTCGCAGCACCAGCTGCCAGGCCGTGCACAGCGTGGCGAAGAGGGTCACGCCCTGCTGCCCGCTCCACTCCCGCAGCCGGTCGGCCCGCTCCCGGCCCACGGTCCGGGCCACCGCACCGCCGCGCCCCGCCACCCGGCGACCGCGCGGCCGGTCCGTGGGCAGGACCAGCACCGGCGGCCGGTCGCCCAGCAGCTCGCGCCACCAGGCCAGGTCGGCCGCGTCGGCCGGGTGCTCGGGGGCTCCGACGGTCGTCCCGGCGGGACGGTCGAAGACCGGCGGACGTCCGGCGCGGGCCGCTGTGTACAGCTCCTGGAGGTCCCCGGCGATCAGCGCGGCCGAGTGCGCGTCCGTGATGATGTGGTGCGTACCGAGGACCAGGACATGATCGTCCTCGGCCAGCCGCAGCAGCCGAGGGGTGAACAGCGGCCCCGCGGCCAGGTCGTAGGCCCGGCCGCTCTCCTCGGCGAGCAGTGCCCCGATCGCGCCCTCGGCGTCCTGACCCCGGGCGTCGGTCACCGTCAACGGGATGCGGAGCCCGTTCCGCACGACCTGGACGACGCCCGTCTCCTCCTCGGCCCGGAACACCGTGCGGAGCCCCGCGTGCCGCTCGACCAGGCCGTCCACCGCCGCCCGCAGCGCATCCACGTCCAGCGGACCGCGCAGCCGTACGGCCCCCGTCTCGTTGTACGCCGCCGGGTTCTCCATCAGCTGCGCGGCCAGCCACAGCCGCCGCTGCGCCGAGGTGGCGGGCGCGACCGTGTCCTCGGGCCGGGCGTCGCGCTCCTTCGTCCGGCGGCGCAGCACGTCCAGGCGCTCCAGCCCCGACCGCAGCCGCTCCCTGTCCATCCCGAAGTCGACCAGCGCGGCGATCTCGTCCACCCCGGCCCCGTGCAGCGCGTCGACGAACGGGGCGACGCTCGAAGGCGTGCCGATCAGGGCCCGCCGGTCGCAGTAGCGGTCGTACGCGCGACGGAACAGATAGTCCAGGTCCTCCTCGCCCGCCGCCGCCACGTCCTCGCGCCGGGACCCCGCGGCGGTGGCCGCCGAGCGCATCAGCAGCGAGGACCGCAGATACCGCACCATCGGCTCCAGCGCCTCGGCCCGGGCGGTGGCATGGTCGTCGCCGAGATACGTGTGCACCAGCACCGTCACCCGCCCGGCCGCCGGGTCGAGCCCGCACTCCGCACGCGTACGCCGGTAGTGCGCGATGTTCGCGGCCAGCTCGTCCACGGTCTGGCTCATCAGGTTGGTGACGACCCCGAGGTCGCGCCGGGCCGCCTCCTCGTACGACGCCCGCTGCCCCGAGGTGGCCAGGAAGAACGGCGGCTCCTCCTGCACCGGGCGCGGCCGGATCCGGATCTCCGCCTCCGCGCCCTCGCCGGTGCGCCGCCGTACCGCCTCCCCGCGCCACAGCCGGCGCACCTCGTCGAGGTGGTCGAACGCGATCCGCCGCCGGTCCGTGAACCGGTCCGGGTGCAGGGCGAAGTCCCGGGAGTGCCAGCCGGTGGCGCAGCCGATGCCGACCCGGCCGCCGGAGAGGTTGTCCACCACCGACCACTCCTCGGCGACCCGCACCGGATCGTGCAGCGGCAGCACGACCGAGCCGGCGTTGATCCTGACGCTCCCGGTCTCCCGGGCCACGGCGGCGGCGAGCACGGCGGGGTTCGGGAAGATGCCGCCGAAGGAGTCGAAGTGCCGCTCGGGCAGCCAGACGGAGGAGAAGCCGTGCTCGTCGGCGAAGTGCGCGGTCTCCAGGACGGTGTCGTACGCCTGAGGGGTGCCGGTCTTGTCGGACTCGCCGGTCTGGTCCGTCTCCGGATAGTCGCCGAAGAAGTAGATGCCGAAGTCGGGCGCGGGACGCCGTACTTCGGCGCGCCGCACGGTGGCCGGCCGGGTGGACCGGGGGAAGAACCCACCGTCGCGCAGCTCGCGCAGCGATCCCTCCACCGCCTCCGCGACGCGGTTCACGTCCTCCTCCGTGTGGGCGGTGGAGAGGTAGAAGCTGCGCCACTCCCATACGTATATGCCGCGCAGTTGGAGGTGGTGGTAGAGCAACTCCAGGTCGGCGCGGTGCCGGAAGCGGAACATCGAGCCGAAGTGGGCTAGCTCCAGGGGGAATTCCTCGTCGCGGAAGAACGTGTTGAGCCGGTCGGCGAGCGCCTGGGTGCGGGTGTTCAGCCCGCTCTGGAGGCCGGGCCCCCGCTCGGTGAGGTGGGTGAGCACCGCGCGGGCCGCCGCCATCGACAGCGGGTGCTGCATATACGTTCCGCCGATGAACGTGGTCTCGCGGGAGGGGCCGCCGGGCTCCCCGTACCGCCAGAACCCGCCGTCCACCCCGTCGAGCAGATCCGCCCGCCCCGCCACCGCGCCGATCGGGAAGCCCGCCCCGAGCGCCTTGCCGTACGTGGCGAGGTCCGGCACCACCCCGAAGTGCTCCTGTGCGCCGCGCGGGTGGGGGCGCAGCCCCGTCAGCATCTCGTCGAAGAGCAGCACGATGCCTCGACGGGCGGTGAGTTCGCGCAGCGAGCGGACGAACTCCACCGGCCGCAGGCCCGGGTTGCGGCACTGCACGGGCTCGACGAGCACGGCCGCGATGCTGTCCCCGAGGGCGTCGATCGTCTCCAGGGACTCCTGGGCCCCGTACTCCAGCACGATCAGCTCCGCCACCGCGCTGGCCGGGATGCCCCGGGAGACGGGCACGGCGTGCTGCCCGGGCCCGCCCGGCCGGCCGAGGACGGAGTCGATGTGCCCGTGGTAGGAGCCCCGGAACATGACGACCTTGTCGCGCCCGGTCGCGGCGCGGGCCAGCCGGATCGCGGCCGAGTTCGCCTCCGTACCGGACGAGGCGAAGGCGACCCGGTCCAGGCCGGTCAGCGAGGCGAGCAGGGCCGCGGCCTCCCCCGTGTCGGGGGACCGGGGGCCGAAGCGCAGCCCGTCGACGAGGTGGCGGCGCACGGCGTCGGTGACGGGCTCCGCCTCGTGGCCGAGGAGGAGCGCGCCGAACCCCATGGTGATGTCGGTGTAGGTGTTGCCGTCCACGTCGGTGAGCCGGGAGCCGTGCGCCGAGCGGGCCGCGACCGGGTAGAGCATCTCCTTGGTGGCGTCCCGGAACCCCACGACGGCGCGGCTGTCGGCGAGCACCGAACGGTGCCGCTGGGCCAGCTCCTTGGAGGTGCGGGTGCGCTCGGTGAACCGCCGGACCAGGGAGGCGGTGTGGGCCCGCTGGGCCTCGTCGGCCCCCGCCCCGGCCATCCCGCCCGCCGCGTCCACGACGAGACGGGGGCCGTGGGCGGCCTCCCCGACGGTGGGCTTCGTGTCCTCCGCCGGGACCTGGCGGCGGGCCTCCGCGAGCCGGGCGGTGAGCGCGCGGGACAGCTCCGCCGCCCGGGCCACGGCCTCGGCGGCCGCTTCGGCGGCGGCGGTGGCGGCGTCCGTCGCGGTCACGGGCTCGGCCGATCCGGGTATCCCCGCGCTCATCGGCCGTCCGTCCCCATGGTGCGGGCGGCCAGCAGGGCGACGGCCTCGGAGAGCTGGGTGAGCATCGTGGCCTGGGTCTCGGCCAGTTGGCGCAGCTGCTCGGAGAGTGCGGCGACCTCGGCCCGGGTGGCGTACACGGGGCCTTCGGCGGCAGGCACGGGGGCGGGCGCGGGCGCCGGCGCGGGCACTGCCACGGGTGCGGGCACCGGCACGGGGGGCGGCTCCATCGCTGCCGTCGGCGGGGGAGTCCGCCGCCCGGCTATCAGCGCCGCCGTCAGCCGGGGCGTGCCCGCACCCTCCAGGACCTCCCGCATGCTGATCTCCGTGCCGAACTCGGCCTCCAACTGCCGCACCATTCCGATGAGCTGGAGCGAGTCCGCGCCGAGGCCGACGAAGGTGCGGTCGGCGGCGACCTCGTCGGGCCGGTGGCCGAGATGGCGCGCGGTCAGCTCCAGCACCCTGTCCAGTACGGCCTGTTCGGTCATGCGGTCCTCCGTGGAGCGTGGGGATGAGTGAGCGGCCCCGCCGGTCGGCGCGGGCAGCTCCGCGAGCGAGGTGGGTGGTACCGGGGGTGTGTACGGGGCCGGGCCCCTCCAGTGCGACCGGCGCTGGAAGGGGTACGTGGGCAGCCGCACGCGCCGGCCGCCGCAGCGGTCGAGCAGCGCCGCCCAGTCCACCCCGGCCCCGGCGCAGTGCAGCGCGGCCACCGCCCGCTCCCACTGCCGCGTCGGTACGCAGACCGCGTCCGGCAGCGACCGGCGGACCAGGCCCGTCAGCACGGCGGACGGGCCCAGCTCCAGCAGCAGCGGGGACCCGGTCAGCCGGTCCAGGACGGCGGCGAAGTCCGCCGTGCGGCGGGCCTGGGCGACCAGGTACGCGGCGTCCGGCCGCCACCCGGCGGGGTGGACCGTGCCGTCGATGCCGTCGACGAACTCCGTGTGCGACGGCCGCAGTTCCGCCTTGTCGGCCAGCACCCGGAAATCCTCCAGCGCCGGGTCGAGCAGAGCCGTGTGGAACGCCCGGTCCACCGCCAGCACCTCATACGCCTCGCCCCGCGCCGCCAGCAGCGCCCGTGCCGCGTCCACCGCCTCCGGCGGGCCGCCCAGCACATGGTGCGCGGCGCCGTTGACCACGGCGAGCTCAAGACCGGGGACGGTGGCCAGCAGCTCCCGCATCCGGGGCCGGGGGACGAACGCGGAGACCATCGCGCCCGGGGCCGCCCGCTCCAGCATCAGCCGCCCGCGCCCGCACACCAGCCGCATCGCGTCCTCGGTCTCCAGCGCCCCGGCCACGCACAGCGCCGCGTACGCGCCGACGCTGTGGCCGGCCACCCGGGCCGGGGTGATCCCGAGCCGTTCCCACAGCCGGGCCTGGGCGATCTGGAGGGCTAACAGGGCGGGCTGCGCGAAGGCGGTGTCCCACTGCTCGGGGCCCCGTCCGCCGACGATCCGGTCCAGGAAGTCGTCCCGTCCGGTCTCCTCCGCGTACACCCGGGCGCAGGCATCGAGCACCTCGGCCACGACCGGGAAGCGCGCGGCGAGTTCCGTGCCCATGCCCGGATGCCCGCCGCCCTGGCCGCTGAAGAGGAACACCGGCCGCCGCTCCCGTACGCCGTCGGCGACCCCGGTCGTGTATGCCTCGCCCTGCGGGGCCCCCGACAAGTACGCGTCGAGACCGGCCACCGGGTCCGTGCCCGTGACGACCAGCCGGTGCGGCAGGTGCCGCCGCCCGAGGGCGGTGGTGGTCAGCAGATCGGCGGGGGAGGGGGGCGACCCGTCCGCCAGGTGGTCCCGCAGGGCGGCGGCGTACGTCCGGAGCGCGTCCCCGTCCGCGGCCGAGAGCGGCAGCAGCGCGGGCACGGGGGCGTCGTCCTGCGCCGAGGCCGTGTGCGCGGTCTCCGGCGCCTGTTCCAGGATCACATGAGCGTTCGTACCGCCCATGCCGATGGAGTGCACACCGGCTCGCCGCGTCCCGGCCAGCGGCCAGGCACTTTCCCGTACCGGCAGCAGGAACGGGCTGTCGTCCACCGCCAGCGCCGGGTTGGGCCGGGAGAAGTTCACCAGCGGCGGGACCACCCCGTGCCGCAGCACCTCGACGGCCTTGATCAGCCCCGCGAGCCCCGCCGCGCTGTCCAGGTGGCCGATGGCCGGTTTCGTCGAGCCGAGCGCGCAGAAGCCGGTCCGGTCGGTGTGCGCGCGGAACGCCTCGGTCAGGGCCGCGAACTCGATCGGGTCGCCCTTCAGCGTGCCCGTGCCGTGCGCCTCCACATAGCCGATCGACGCCGCGTCCACGTCCGCCGCGCGCAACGCCCCGAGCACCGCGTCCCGCTGCCCGGCGACCCCGGGGGCGGCGAACCCCCCTCTTCCCGGGCCGTCGCCGGTCGCCTTGTCCGAGCCGTCGTTGGTGACCGCCGAGCCCAGGATCACCGCGTGCACGGTGTCGCCGTCGGCCAGCGCCCGTGCCAGGGGCTTGAGGAGGATGGCGGCGGCCCCGTTCCCCCCGACCGTGCCGTCCGCGTCCGCGTCGAAGGCCCGGACCGTGCCGGTGGGGGAGAGGGTGGAGCCCTTCACCGGGACCTGGCCGGTGACTTCCGGCAGATGCAGGGCGGCGGAGCCCACCAGCATCAGCTCCGCATCCCCGGCGCGCAGCGCCTGGCAGGCCAGATGGACCGAGACGAGAGCGCTGGAGCAGGCCGTCGAGACGGTCAGCGCGGGTCCGGTCAGGCCGAGCCGGAAGGCGGCCCGGGTGGCGGTGAAGTCGGGGTAGTTGCCGACCTGGACCTGCTTGGCGGTCATCCAGTCGCCTGAGCCGGCCTCCGCCGCCAGGTTCTCCGCCAGATAGCTGTGCAGCGAGTACAGGCGGTAGCCGGAGCTGCCGTACACCCCGATCCGCAACGAGCCGCCGTCGCCGCCCGCGTAACGGTCCTCGCCGCCCGCGTAACCCCCGTCCTCCAGGGCGTGGAAGCAGCACTCCAGGAACAGCCGCTGCTGCGGATCGGTCAGCTCCGCCTCCCGCCCGCTCATCCCGAAGAACCCGGCGTCGAAGCCGTCCACCTCCGCCAGGAGCGCGCTCGCCCCGCCGTAGCCCGGTCGCTCGTACTCCGCCGCCGGTACCCCCGCCGCGGCGAACTCGGCCCGGGTGAAACGGCGTACGTGGCCGGTCCCCGCCCGGATGTCGCGCCAGTACGCCTCGGGGGTGTCAGCCCCCGGAAACCTCAGCGCCGTCCCGATCACCGCGATCCGGTCGTCCCTCAACGGCTTCTTCCTTTCGCAGCCCCGCACGCCCCGCACGCCCCGCACGCTCCGCCCGCCGCACTCCCGCCACCCTCAGCAGGAACACCACGGCGACGACGATGGCGGCGCCATGGGACCAGCCCACCACGGCCAGCGGGGAGAACCGGTCGAGGGCCGCCGCCACAAGGATCATGCCGACGCCGAAGCCGAGGTTCTCGAAAGTGGCCGAAAGACCGAAGGCATGGCCGCGCAACGTGGCCGGAAGTGTCTGGAGATGCGAGGTGTACGCGACCTCGGTGAGACCGTCCGCGGCCCCCGCGATCAGCGCGATCACCGCCGTCACGGCCAGCGGGAAGCCGGCGAACGCCGCGATGAACGCCGCCGACATCACCACCGTGCCGTAGCCGAATCCGAGCGCCCCCACCGAGCGTCCGGTGCGCTGCGCGTACCGCTGGATCACCTGCTGGGCCCCGATGTTGCCGAGCGCCCACACGCACCAGAACGCGCTGACGAACACCGCGGGATTCGACGCGTCGAGCGAGGTGGAGTAGATCGGCAGCGCCGCGTTGTGGGACGACGAACCGAACGCGTCGACCCCGCGCAGGGCCACCATCAGGCCCATCCCGGGGGCGGCGGCGAGCGCGAGGAAGGCCACGGGCCGCCAGCGCCTGCCGCCCTTCGCGGACGCGGCGCCCGAGGCGTCCTTCTCGGCCCCGGAGCCCTCGGCGGCTGTGCCACCCGCACCCTTGGCGTCCCCTCCCTTGCCGTCCGCTCCCTTGCCTCCGGCGATCGGCAGCAGGGCCACCGTCACCGCGCAGGCCACGAACGTCGCCATGTCGACAACGAACGCTGCCGTGTACCCGACGAGGGACACCACCACGCCGGCCGAGGCGAACCCCGCCACCATGGCCAGCGAACGGCCGGTGATCGAGAGGGAGTTCGCCCAGGCCCTGCGGTCCTCCCCGACCATCTCCGGGATCGAACTGCGCAACGCCACCATGAACAGCGTCCCGCACGCCCCGATCACCACCGAGACGGCCATCAGCGCCCCGGTCAGCAGACCGTCCGGCGCCAGGATGAGCACCAGCATCACGGCGCCCTGTCCGACATTCGCCCACAGCATGATGTTTTTCGCGCTGAAACGGGCGAGCAGACCGCCCACGACCAGACCGGCGACGAATCCGGAGGCGAGCCGCACCGCCATGAACAGCCCCATGGCCAGCGCCCGGCCCGTCGTCTCGTAGACGAAGAGATTCAGCGCCACCATATTCAGGAAAGTGCCGTAGGAAGACACCGCGTATCCGGCGACGAGGAATCGAAAACGCCGCTCGGAGACCGCGGTATCCCGGGCCTCCCGGAACCTCCGGGCACCGCCGTCCGCCTCGTCCGCCTTCGGCCCGTCCGCACTGCCCATTCCAGATGTCACCGGGACATACTCGTCGAGCACGGACGCCGGACGGGGGACTCCCGATTGCACAAAGGTAATCTGCATCCTTGTGAAGGACGATCATTCCCCCTCACCGGTATGTGATTGCCGTGAATCACCCTCGGACCGGTCGATACCGGAACAACCCTGCGAGGCGGCGCTCGCGGCCTATCGCCGTGCGCTGACGGAGGGCTGCCTCCCGGCCGGCGCCGCACCCCCCTGCCTGCGGTCCCTGCACCTGATGGTGGCCGACCAGGAATCACCCGGCTACCTCATCCCCGTACCGCCGGAGACCGCCTCGTTCGCCGCGCTCGCCCCGATCGAGGAGGCGATCGTCGAGCAGCGCCGCACCCTGCGCTCCGCCCGCGCCACCCTCGCCGCCTTCGAGGGGCTCTACACCGAGATGCACCGGCAGGAACGCCCCGCCCTCACCCGGCTCTCCGGCACGGCCGTCATCGGCAAGGCCCTGGACGCCGGGGTCAGCGGCTGCCGCGCCGAGGTCCGTACCGCCCACCCCGGCGGCGGGCGCCCCGCCCACGTCCTGGAGCAGTCGCTCCCGCGCGACCTGGGCAACCTGCGCCGCGGCATCCGGCAGCGCACCCTTTACCAGCACACCGTCCGCTCGGACCGCACCACGCTCGCCTACATCGAGCAGGTGACCGCCGAGGGCGCCGAGATCAGGACCCTGGCCGAGGTCGCCGACCGGTTCATCGTCTTCGACCGGGACCTCGCCCTCATCCCGTTCTCCGACGAACCGCACACCGCCCTGCGCGTCCAGCACCCGTCGCTCGTCCGCTTCCTGGTCCGCCACTTCGACGAGGCGTGGTCCCGCGCGGTCCCGGTCCGCCCCGAACGCGCGCCGCTGCGCACCCCCGTCGTCACCTCCGACCTCCAGCGCACCATCCTCCAGGCCGTCGTCAACGGCGAGACGGACGCCGCCATCGCCCGCCGGATCGGCATGAGCCGCCGCAGCGTCGCCGAGCACATGCGCAAGGTCTCCGAGCAACTGGGCAGCAACAGCCGGGCGCAGCTGGGGTATCTGGTGGCGACATCGGGCCTGCTGGACGGCTGAGAACGCGCGGGAGGGCCCGTCCGCGCGGACAGGCCCTCCCGGTCACGTCTACGGGGCGGGGTCAGCCGAGACCCGGCCCCCGCACCGGAATGCTGGTGAACGTCGGAGCCGGGGCGGGCTCGGTGAAGAAGTCGTTGCCCTTGTCGTCGACGACGACGAACGCGGGGAAGTCCTCGACCTCGATGCGCCAGACCGCCTCCATGCCGAGCTCCTCGTACTCGACGACCTCGACCTTCTTGATGCAGTCCTGGGCGAGACGGGCCGCGGGGCCGCCGATCGAGCCGAGGTAGAAGCCGCCGTGGGAGCCGCAGGCGTCGGTGACCTGTTTGCTGCGGTTGCCCTTGGCGAGCATCACCTTCGAGCCGCCCGCCGCCTGGAACTGTTCCACGTACGAGTCCATCCGGCCGGCCGTCGTCGGGCCGAAGGAACCGGAGGCGTACCCCTCGGGCGTCTTCGCCGGGCCCGCGTAGTACACCGGGTGGTCCTTCAGGTACTGCGGCATCTCCTCGCCCGCGTCCAGCCGCTCCTTGATCTTGGCGTGCGCGATGTCGCGGGCCACGACCAGCGGGCCGGTCAGCGAGAGCCGGGTCTTGACCGGGTACTTGGTCAGCTCGGCCAGCACCTCGTCCATCGGCCGGTTGAGGTCGATCTCCACGACGTCCCCGCCCGCCCCGTCGAGGTGCTCGTCGGTGGTGTCGGGGAGGAAGCGCGCCGGGTCCTTCTCCAGCTGCTCCAGGAAGACGCCCTCGGCGGTGATCTTCGCGGTGGCCTGGCGATCGGCCGAGCAGGACACGGCGATGGCGACGGGCAGGGACGCCCCGTGCCGGGGCAGCCGCACCACGCGCACGTCGTGGCAGAAGTACTTGCCGCCGAACTGCGCGCCGATCCCGATCCGCTGCGTCAGCTCGAAGACCTTCTCCTCCAGCTCCTTGTCCCGGAAGCCGTGCCCGGTGGGCGAGCCCTCGGCGGGCAGCTCGTCCAGGTAGTGCGCGGAGGCGTACTTGGCGGTCTTCAGCGCGAACTCCGCCGAGGTGCCGCCGACCACGATCGCCAGGTGGTACGGCGGGCAGGCCGCGGTACCGAGCGAACGGATCTTCTCCTCCAGGAACTTCATCATGGAGGCCTCGTTCAGGACGGCCTTCGTCTCCTGGTAGAGGAACGACTTGTTGGCCGAGCCGCCGCCCTTCGCCATGAAGAGGAACTTGTACGCGCCGCCGTCGGTGGCGTACAGCTCGATCTGGGCCGGGAGGTTGGAGCCGGTGTTCTTCTCGTCCCACATGGTCAGCGGGGCCATCTGCGAGTAGCGCAGGTTGAGCTTGGTGTACGCGTCGTAGATCCCGTGCGACAGGGCCTCCTCGTCACCGCCCTCGGTCAGCACGTTCTGCCCGCGCTTGCCCATGACGATCGCCGTACCGGTGTCCTGGCACATCGGCAGCACGCCGGCGGCGGCGATGTTCGCGTTCTTCAGGAGGTCCAGCGCCACGAACTTGTCGTTGGAGGACGCCTCCGGGTCGTCGACGATCCGCCGCAGCTGCGCCAGGTGGGCCGGGCGCAGGTAGTGCGAGATGTCGTGCATCGCCTCGGCGGCCAGGGTGCGCAGCGCCTCCGGGGCGACCTTGAGGAACGTCCGGCCGTCGGCCTCGAAGGTGGAGACACCCTCGGCGGTCACCAGACGGTACGGCGTGGTGTCCTCCCCCAGGGGGAGCAGATCGGAGTACGCAAACTCTGCCATGACGGCCATTCCTCACTCGGCGACGGCGGCTGACCTCCGTCGGGCAGCGCATCCACCAGGGTAGAGCGCCGCCCCCGGGAGGATGCTGTGAGGTAAGGCTCACCTGGATCCCGCCCCCGGGAGGCGGGTGCGGGGCCGGGGCACGCCGGTTGGAGGGGTAGTCGCGATCTATCGCGTTTGGGTACGCTGGGGCGGTGGACCTAGAGAAGCAGCCCCAGCAGCCCGTCGCGCCGGCCGCCCGGCCGCCCGCCGAAGCCCTGGACGGCGATGGCATCCGCGCCTCGGACGCCGACCGCGACCGGATCGCGGACATCCTGCGGGAGGCGATGGCCGAGGGCCGTCTGACGGCGGACGAGCACGCGGAGCGGATCGACCTGGTCTACCGGGCCAAGACCGTCGGCGAACTCCAGCCGCTGGTCCGGGACCTGCCCGCCGCCTCCCCTTCCACGGCCCGCCCGGACTCCGAGCCGTACGCCTACGGCCCGGAGGCCCCCGACGGCCCCGCGGACAATCTCGTCGCGGTCTTCAGCAGCGCCAACCGCAAGGGCCGTTGGCGGGTCGGCGGCCGGACGAACGCCTTCGCGCTCTTCGGCAGCGTGGAGATCGATCTCACCGAAGCGCTTTTCGGCCAACGCCTCACCGTTATCAATGCGACGTCCATCTTCGGCAGCGTCGACGTCCGGGTGCCGGAGAACATTTCCCTGCGCGGCAGCGGCACGGGTGTCTTCGGTAGCTTCGAAGTGCGGACGCTCGAATCGCCGGACCCGGAAGCACCGGTCGTCGTGGTCAACGGCTATTCCGTGTTCGGCAGCGTGGAAGCCAGGCCGAAGCGGGGCAAGTTCGTCGCGGACCTCCAGCAGCGGCTGCGCAAACATCTCGGCTACTGAATACGGTGGAGCGCACGACATACGGCGGGGCGCACGACCTCCGGTAATCGGCCATAAAGCCGCGGGGGCGCATTGCGGTGCGCCGCGCGCTGGTGCCACTCAGTGCATAGGCGTACGCACAGCGGGTAGGGAGTGCTGCATCGACTCTCGCTCGCGAAGCCGTAGCCGTCGTCAGGAGTAGACCGTGCTGCATCCGCCGCATCAGCCTCTGCAGGTCGCCGCCGTTCCGGCCCAGCGCACCCCCGCCCGGGAGGACGACGCGGGCCCCTGGCATTCCGACGCGGCCTGCCGCCGCGACGAGGCCGGCCTGTTCTTCGCCCCGTCGAAGGAGCCGACGGCTGCCCGGCTGGCCCGCGAGGAGGCCGCCAAGCGGGTCTGCGCCCGGTGTCCGGTCATGGTGGAGTGCCGGGAGCACGCGCTGATGCAGCCCGAGCCGTACGGGGTGTGGGGCGGGCTCACCGCCGCCGAGCGCCGGGTGGCGCTGGCCCGGCGGCGACGGCGGGACATCGAGCTCACGGCCGCCGCGACGACGTCGGAGCACATAGCGGCGGCGGGCTGAACGAGTCCCCGCCCGCGGAATTCGCGCACGTACGGGGGGAGGGGTGGGGGGGGGGGGGGGGGGGGGGGGGGGGGGGGGGGCCGGGCGCCGGGGGGGGGGGGGGGGGGGGGGGGGGGGGCCGCGGGGGGGGGGGGGGGGGGGGGGGGGGCGCCTGAAGAGGAGGGGTCCGCCGTAGGCGGCGTCGATGTGGAGTTCGGCGCCGTGGGTGGCGCAGAGGTCGGCGACGGCGTCGAGGGG